>JAXDKY010000054.1:0-5491 GCA_034666885.1 Chloroflexota bacterium | reverse complement strand
GTGAAGGGCGCTTCGGCCGTCCCGTGAGGCGGACGAGCGACCACGGTCCCGCGATCCGTCGAAGCGTCGGCGGCGCGAAACGGGAGATTTCCATCCGGGTCCCGGGGCACGAGCCCAGGGGCCTTTTTGTTGGCCGCTCACGGTGCTCGGCCAGCCGCGCGTTGCCGGGTTCCGCCAGTCGCTCACGCACCGCCAGTGCGCTCGCCCCTTTGCTCGCCCGGCGCCTTCGTCTGACCGGCCCCGTGAGCGGATTCTCGGAATCGGTGCACTGATGCCCGCCACGGTGATCGTCGGGCTCCAGTGGGGCGACGAGGGCAAGGGCAAGACGACCGACTTTCTGGCGGAGCAGACCGCCATGGTCGTGCGCTACCAGGGCGGGGATAACGCCGGTCACACGGTGGTGCGCGGGGACGAGGTCTTCAAGCTGCAGCTCACCCCGTCGGGCGTGCTCTATCCCCACATCACGTCGCTGATCGGCAACGGGGTCGTCGTCAACCCGGTGACCCTCATCGCCGAGTTCGACATGCTGACCGCGCGGGGCATCTCCACGGATCGCGTGCGGGTCAGCCGCAGCGCGCACGTGATCATGCCGTACCACGTGGCCCTCGATAAGGCGAACGAGGCTCGGCTCGGCGGGGCGAAGGTCGGGACGACAGGGCGGGGGATCGGCCCCGCCTACGGCGACCGCGCGTGGCGCCTCGGCCTGCGGATGGAGGACCTGCTCGATCGATCGGTGCTGCGCGAGCGGATCGGGCGGGCGCTGCCCGACAAGAACCTGATCCTCGGCTCGATGGGCGCAGAGACCTTCGAGGTCGATGTTCTCGTCGAGCTCGCCCTGGGCTGGGGTGAGCGGCTCCGCGAGCATCTCGACGACACGACATGGCTCGTCCAGGCGGCGCTCGCCCGCGGCGACCACGTGCTGCTCGAGGGCGCGCAGGGCACGCTCCTGGACCTCGATCACGGGAGCTACCCGTTCGTGACCTCGTCCAATCCCGTCGCCGGCGGCGCGTGCACGGGTGGCGGCATCGGCCCGCTCCAGGTCGATGAGGTCATCGGCGTCATGAAGGCGTACTCGACGAGGGTGGGTTCCGGCCCCTATCCGACCGAGCTGCTCGATGGCGTCGGCTCCGGGATCGCCGAGCGTGGCCGCGAGTTCGGCACGGTCACTGGGCGCGCGCGGCGGATCGGCTGGTTCGACGCGGTCCCGCTGCGCTATGCCGTCGCGGTGAACAGCGTCAGCTCGATCATGCTCAACAAGCTCGACATCCTGTCCGGGGTCGACCCGCTCCGGATCTGCGTCGCCTACGAGATCGACGGGCGGCGGGTCGAGACCTGGCCATCGAGCGGCGCCGCCCTCTCGCGCGCCACGCCGCTCTACGAGGAGTTCGACGGCTGGACCGAGCCCATCCACGGCGTCCGCTCGCTCGGCGACCTGCCCGAGAATGCCCGGCGCTACGTTTCGGCCATCGAGAGCCACGCGGGCGTGCCGATCGTGCTGGTGTCGGTCGGGCCTGAGCGGACCCAGACGATCGAGCGAGCGTTCCGCCCGATGCGCCGACGGCCGGGGATCGCGGTATGAGCGCCGGCCGCCTCGTGATGCCGACGCGGATCCTCCTCGTGGGGAGCGGCGCACGGGAGCACGCCCTCGCCTGGAAGCTCAGCGCGGAACCGGGGGTGAACACGGTGTACGTCGCGCCGGGCAGTGACGCGATGGCCGCCGAGCCCCGGGTCCAGCGACTGCCCGACGTCGATCCGCTCGATGGCGCGTCGGTCGTGGCCGCGGCCCGCGCGGTGGCGGCGGAGCTCGTCGTCATCGGGCCGGAGGCGCCCCTGGCGTCCGGTGTGGCCGACGCGCTCGAAGCCGCGGATATCGCGGTCTTCGGTCCCACCATCGACGCCGCGCGCATCGAGGCCAGCAAATCGTTCTGCCACGACATCGCACGCGCCGCCGGGGTGCCGATGGCTCGGGCGGGAGCGTTCACGTCCACGCGGGAGGCCGGCCTGTTTGCGCGGGAACTCGCCGGGGACGGCCGCGGCATCGTCGTCAAGGCCGACGGCCTCGCCGCCGGCAAGGGCGTCACGGTCTGCGACACCCTCGACGAGGCGATCGCGGCGATCGAGACGGCCGCCGTGGCGGGCCTGGTCGTCGTCGAGGAGCGGCTCTTCGGGCGCGAGGCGAGCCTCATCGCCCTGTGCGACGGCCGCGACGCGCTCGCCCTGCCGATCGCGCGAGATCACAAGCGCCTCGGCGATGGCGATACGGGACCCAATACCGGTGGCATGGGCGCTTACAGCCCGCTCGCCGATCTGCCGGACGACGCAGCCGACGAGCTCATCCCGCGGTTCCACCGCCCGATCCTGGCCGAGCTGGCCCGTCGCGGTACCCCGTTCCGTGGCGCGCTCTACGCTGGGCTCATGCTGACCGCCGACGGCCCGGTGCTCCTCGAGTGCAACGCGCGGTTCGGCGATCCGGAGACGCAGGCGGTCGTCCCGCGGCTCGCCGCTGCACTCGGCCCGTTATTGCTGGCGGCGGCGCACGGCCGGTTACTGGAGGCGGCCCGCTCACTGGGCCTCGAGGGCATGCGGTTGCCGGTGATGCCGATCGCCACGGTCGGTGTGGTCCTGGCGGCCTCGGGCTATCCCGACGCGCCTCGGCCCGGTGACGAGATCGCCGGTCTCGACCGCGCCACGGCGTCCGGAGCACTCGTCTTCCATGGCGGCACGGCCGGCACGGCGGACGGCGCCTACCGGACTGCCGGTGGCCGCATCCTGACCGTGGTCGGGCGCGGGGCTGACCTCGCCGCGGCGCGGGCCCAGGCGGAGGCCGCCGCCGACCTGATCACCTTCGACGGCCTGCAGCGCCGTCGTGACATCGGTGCCGTTGCCGTTCCGGTCGGGGCGGCACCGTGATCCCCCGCTACACGCTCGCCGAGATGGGCGCGATCTGGTCCGAGACCGCCCGGTTCGAGCAGATGCTCCGCGTCGAGCTGGCCGTCGCACGGGCGCAATCGGCGCGCGGCCTCATCCCGGCCGCCGCGCTCGAGGCGATCGAGACGCGCTCGAAGGTCGATATCGAACGCATCGCCGAGATCGAGCGCACGACCGACCACGACATCATCGCGTTCGTCTCGCAGGTGGCCGAGACCGTCGGGCCCGAGGGGCGCTACCTCCACTTCGGGCTGACGAGCAGCGACGTCGTCGACACGGGGCTCGCGCTCCAGTTGCGCGCCGCCGGGGAGCGGCTGCTCGCCGACTGCGACCGGCTCCTGGCCGTGCTCGTGACGCGGGCCAGGGCGGAGGCCGACACCACGATGATGGGTCGGACCCACTCGGTCCATGCCGAGCCGACGACGTTCGGGCTCAAGCTCGCCGGCTGGGCCTTCGAAGTCGATCGAGGCCGCACCAGGCTCGCCACCGCAGTCGACGAGATCGGGACCGGCAAGATCTCCGGCCCGGTCGGGACGTACAGCCACCTCGACCCCGATATCGAGGCCGAGGTGCTCGCCGGGCTCGGCCTGCACGCCGACCCCGTGAGCACGCAGATCGTCCAGCGCGACCGGCACGCGGCGCTGCTCGCCACGATCGCGATCCTCGGCGGCACCTTGGAGCGCATCGCGACCGAGATCCGCAACCTCCAGCACACCGAGATCGGGGAGGTCCAGGAGCCGTTCAAGACGGGGCAGAAGGGCTCCTCGGCGATGCCGCACAAGCGCAATCCGATCGTATCGGAGCGCATCTCCGGGCTCGCCCGGTTGCTGCGTGGTTACGCCCAGACCGCGCTCGAGAACCAGCCGTTGTGGCACGAGCGCGACATCAGCCACTCCAGCGCGGAGCGGGTGATCCTGCCCGACGCCACGATCCTGCTGGACTACATGCTGGTGCGGACGACGAGCCTGATCGAGGGCCTGATCGTCCGGTCCGAGCGGATGCGCGAGAACATCTCGCGCGGCCTGGGCCTGCACGCCAGCAGCCGGGTCCTCGTCGCGCTCGTCGAGAAGGCCGGCATCGGGCGCGAGGAGGCCTACGCCATCGTGCAGCGCGCGGCCCTGCGGGCCGCCGACGAACGAGCGCCCCTGCGCGACCTGTTGGCGCTCGACCCGGCCGTGGCCCAGCGCTTGTCGCTCGCCGACCTGGACGCCTGCTTCGACGAGGGCACGTTCCTGCGCAACGTCCGCATCGTGATCGCCCGCCTCGACACGATCGCGCCAGCCGTCACGCCCGCTCGTGCGCCGGCATCGCCGACCGAAACGACCCCGTCCGAGGTCCCCGATGCTGACCGCTGAGCGCTTCCTGCGCTCCGGCAAGGTCCGCGACCTGTACGACCTGCCCGATGGTCGCCTCCTGCTCGTGGCCTCGGACCGCATCAGCGCGTTCGACGTCGTGCTGCCGACCGAGATCCCCGATAAGGGTCGCGTGCTCACCGGGCTGTCCCGGTTCTGGTTCCGGGAGACCTCCGGGATCGTGCAGAACCATCTGCTCGACACCGATCTCGACATCATCCGCGACGCCTTCGACGTCTCCCTCGCGGACGGGCCCGAGGGTCCGGCCGGCTCCGACGCCGTCGGGTCCTTCGAGCAGTGGCGCGGCCGGGTGATGATCTGCCAGCGCGCCCAGGTCGTGCCGATCGAGGCGGTCGTCCGCGGTTACCTCGCGGGCTCGGGCTGGAAGGAGTACCAGGCCCACGGAACGGTCTGCGGCGTCGCGCTCCCGGCCGGTCTCCGCGAGAGCGATCGCCTGCCCGACCCGATCTTCACGCCGGCCACCAAGGCCGAGCAGGGCGAGCACGACGAGAACATCGACTTCGACACGATGGTCGAGCACATCGCCCGCCAGTTCGACACGCCGGCCGAGTTCGCGGGACCGATCGCCGAGGTCATCCGCGCCCGGGCGATCTCCCTGTATCGATACGCGGCGGCCATCGCGGCGCGGGCCGGCATCCTGCTGGCCGACACCAAGTTCGAGTTCGGCCTCGGCCTGGGACCGGACATGGATAGCGAACCCGTTGGTCCCGTGGCGGAGCAGATCGAGCGCCGCACGCGGCCACCGATGGGCCGCCGGCCCGAACACCGCAGCGATCGCCTGATCGAGGACCAGCTCATCCTCGTGGACGAGGCGCTCACGCCGGACTCCTCGCGGTTCTGGGAGGCGGCGACCTACGAGCCGGGTCGCGCCCAGGCCAGCTTCGACAAGCAGTTCGTGCGCGATTGGCTCGAGACGCAGCCGTGGGACAAGACGGCGCCCGGGCCGGCACTCCCCGATGACGTGGTCGCGGGCACGCGCAGCCGCTACGTCGAAGCCTTCGAACGAATCACCGGCGCCAGCTTCGAGCGCTATCTCGCGGAGGACGTCATCGCCCGATGAGCACGCACCGGTTCGCCGTCAACGTCACCCCGAAGCCGGGCATCCTCGACCCGCAGGGGCGGGCCGTCGAGGGCAGCCTCGACCACCTCGGGATCTCGGGCGTCAGCGCCGTCCGGGTCGGTCGGCGGGT
>JAXDKY010000053.1:0-4631 GCA_034666885.1 Chloroflexota bacterium | reverse complement strand
TCCGGCACCTCGACATGCCCTACACATCGCAGAAGGTATGGGGGGCGATCCAGACCGCGAAGGGAGGCAAGGCATGATCCCGGCGGCGTTCGAGTATCGACGGGCGACCTCCCTGGACGATGCGTTGAAGGCCATCGCCTCTGGCGACGCCAAGGTGCTGGCTGGCGGCATGAGCCTGCTGCCGCTGATGAAGCTGCGACTCGCCGCGCCCGCGACCCTCATCGATATCGGGCGGCTGACCGAACTCAAGGGCGTTCGCAAGCTGGACGACGGTCGGCTCGCCATAGGGGCGTTGACGACCTACGCCGAGCTCATGGATTCGCCCGCTCGCCACTACGGTCTGCTACGTGATGCCGTCCCCAACATCGGCGACGTCCAGGTCCGCAACCGGGGCACGGTCGGGGGGTCCATCGCCCACGCCGATCCGGCCTCGGACCTGCCGGCCTGCCTCCTCGCACTGGATGCCGAGCTCGTCGCCCGCTCGTCCAGGGGCGAACGGACGATCCCGGTCGATGGCTTCCTGCAGGGCGCCTTCACGACCGGCCTGCAGCCCGACGAGATCCTTACCGAGATCCGCCTGCCCGGACCGCGCGACGACGCCGGTTCGGCCTATGTCTCGCTGCAGAACCCGGCTTCGGGGTACGCGATGGTCGGCGTGGCCGCTGTCGTGTTCTCGGGCGCCGGTGGTGGCATCGCCACGGCGAACGTGGCGCTGACCGGGGTGAGCGACATCGCCTATCGCGCCCGGGCCGTGGAATCGGCACTGGCCGGCAGCGACGGCTCATCGGGCGTCATCAGCGCCGCCGGCGAGCACGCCACGGATGGCCAGCTCGTGAACGACGATATCCACGCCGATCGTGACTATCGATCGCACATGGCGGTCATCTACACCCGCCGCGCGATCGCCGCCGCGCTCGCTCGCGTCTGACCTGCCGGTTCGGTAGAGGGTGCGCGTCGAGCAGGTCACTCCTGGTCGGCGCGTGTCCGGGAGATTGGTCGAGGGGGTCCTGACCCGGGACCTCGTGATCGGCGGCAAGCGCTGGTCGAAGGGTCGTCGCCTGTCGGCGGACGACCTGTTGGCGCTCGGCGCGGCCGACCTCGGGCCGCCGGTCACGGTGCTCGTCGCCGAGCCGGGCGAGCTGCACGAGGACGACGCGGCCATCCGGCTCGCCAAAGCCGTCGCCGGCCCGAATCTTGAAGTCCGCGGGCCGAATCAGAGCCGGCTCGACCTGGTCGCGGCGACCGCGGGCGTCGTTACGGTGCTGGTCGCGGAGCTCGAGCGCATCAATCGCCTCGATCCGCTCGAGGTCTTCACCGTGTTCGACGGCCAGATCGTCGAGCGCGGCGACCTCGTGGCGAGCGTCAAGGTGGCGCCGCACATCGTGGACGCGGGGGTGATCGATGCCGCCGCGCGGCTGGCCGGCTTCGGCAGCCAACCGGTCGTGTGGGTCTCGTCGTTCGCCCATCGCCGGGTCGGGGTCGTGGTCAAGGAGTCGATCCGCGCGCCAGCCCGGGCGAAGTTCGAGGCGAGCGTGCGGGCCAAGGTCGAGGGACTCGGGTCGAAGGTGCTCGACATCGTCTATGTCCACGACGACGCGGAGGCGGTCGAGACCGCGATCGCCCGGTTCACCCGCGGCGCCGAGACCGCCGACCTCATCCTCACCGCTGGCTCGGCAAGCACCGATCCGCGCGACACGTTCTTCACCGCGATCGATGCGCTCGGCGGGCGTGTCGTCCGCCGCGGCGTCCCGGCGCATCCGGGCTCGATGCTCTGGCTGGCGCGCGTCGGCGGGACGTCGATCCTCGGCCTGCCCACGTGCGGCGCTTACTCGAAGGCCACGGCCGTGGACCTGCTGCTCCCTCGTCTCCTTGCCGGCGAGCCCGCCAACGAGCGGACCGTGGCAAAACTCGGCCACGGCGGGATCCTCACGCGGTCACAGCGGTTCCGGTTCCCGCCCTACGCCCGCGAGCTGGATGCCCCCGACGGCTGATCGGCGCAGCTCGCGCCACGGATCCGCGGGGACCGGTGTTCGGCGGTCCGTGTAGCATCCCCACACGATGACCGACCGAGAAGAGCGCCCATCAGGCACCCGCTCCATCGAGGCCCTGACCGAGGACTTCCGCACCCGCGACTACATCGCCGACCGTTCGCTGACGACGGCGGTGTTCCTCGCGCTCGAACTCGGTCGCCCGCTGCTCCTCGAAGGCGAGGCCGGCGTCGGCAAGACGGAGCTTGCCAAGGTGCTCGCCCTGTCCCTCGGCGCGCGGCTGATCCGCCTCCAGTGCTACGAGGGCCTCGACGTCAACACGGCTGTCTACGAGTGGAACTACCCGCGCCAGATGCTCGAGATCCGGTTGCTCGAGGCGCGCGGCGACGCGGCCAAGGCGACGGCCCACGACATCTTCAGCTCGGAGTTCCTGATCCGGCGGCCGCTCCTCCAGGCGCTCGAGGCCGACGACGGCATCGCGCCGGTCTTGCTCATCGACGAGATCGACCGGGCGGACGAGGAGTTCGAGGCGTACCTGCTCGAGATCCTGTCGGACTACCAGGTCACGGTCCCCGAGATCGGCACGATCCGCGCCGAACTGCCGCCGCGCGTCATCCTCACGTCGAACCGAACGCGCGAAGTGCACGACGCGCTGAAGCGCCGCTGCCTGTATCACTGGATCGACTACCCGACGGCGCAGAAGGAGTTCGAGATCGTGCTCGCGCGGGTCCCCGCAGCGCCCGAGGCGCTCGCTCGCGAGGTGGTCGGCTTCGTCCACCGACTACGCGAAGCGGACCTCACCAAGGTGCCGGGCATCGCCGAGACGCTCGACTGGGCGGCAGCGCTCCTGTCGCTCGGCGCGAAGGAGCTGTCGCCGGCGCTGGTCGACGAGACCCTGGGTGTCGTCCTCAAGTACGAAGAGGACATCCGCCAGATCCGCGGCGAGCAGGCCGCACGGATGCTGACCGAGGTCGCGGCGCGCGGCTAAGGCGCCACGAACCGAGCCACAGACGATCGAGGGAGGCGAATGTGGGAGCGTGGGGCACGGGGGCGTTCGACAACGACGACGCGTCGGACTGGGTCTACGAGCTCGAGAAGGATGGCCTCGCGGCGGTGGAGTCGGCGCTGAAGGCGGCGCACGGCCCGGGTGAGCTCGAGATCCCGACCGATGTCAACGCCATCGCCGCCGGCGAGCTCGTGGCGGCCGCCGTCGGGCGGCCCGTCGCCGACCTGCGCGAAGACATCCTCGAGCTGGCGATCGGCTTGGCGTCGAGCGTCACGCCGGAACACGTCGTGCGCGCCCGAACCGCGGTCGAGCGGGTCGCCGCCGGGTCGGAGATCGCGGAGCTGTGGGCCGAATCCGACGACGAGGACGAGTGGCGCGGCATGGTCCAGGACCTCATCCGACGGCTGAGCGCCTGATTCCCGGATGACCTTTCCGGTCCAGGTCGGACCGCCGACGATCACGATCAACCGCGACGATCGCGTCCTCGTCTGTCAGGAGGACGGCAGCGTCAGCGGGGAGTCGGACGGGTTCTTCACGCGGGACACCCGCTTCATCTCGGGGTACGAGCTGCGGATCAACGGTCGCCGGCCGATCCTGCTCGGTTCGACGCCGATCCAGTTCTTCTCGTCGCGCTTCGAGTTCACCAACGACGCCCTCGTCGACGCGTCGGGGCCCATCGCTCGCCAATCGCTGGGCCTGCGCCTCGACCGCACGGTCGCCGGCGGCGTTCACGAGGATTACGACCTCGTCAACTACGCGGCACGACCCGTCCGCCTCATCGTCGAGATCGCGATCCTCTCGGACTTCGCCGATATCTTCGACGTCAAGAAGGGCCAGCTTGTCCGCCGTGGCGATCTCAACACCCGCTGGTTCCGCTCTCGACGCGAGTTGCGCACGACCTACGTGAACCGCGACTTCAAGCGCGAGCTGGTCGTGGCGGTCGAGCGCGCGTCGTCGCCGCCGCAGTTCGCCAACGGGCGGCTCGTGTTCGTCGCCACGATCCCACCCAAGGGCGCCTGGCACGCGTGCCTGAAGTTGCTGCCGGTTACCCGTTCGAAGCAGCGCCCCTCCACCCTCGATTGCAACGCGGTCGACGCGCCGCTGCGCAAGGTCGGGGCGCGGCATCTGCCCAACGTCAGCGTCGACACGCCGAACCAGACGGTCGATCGGGCGTGGGACCAGGCGGTCCACGATCTCGAGGCGCTGCGGCTCGAGGACCCCTCGTTCGAGCGCGGGGTATTCATCCCGGCCGCCGGGGTGCCGTGGTTCGTGACCCTGTTCGGGCGCGATTCGCTCATCGTCTCGATGCAGGGCATCTCGGGCTTCCCGGAGTTCGCGTCCGGAGCGCTGCGCCGGCTGTCGGAGCTGCAGGCGACCGAAGACGATGCCGAGCGCGACATGGAACCCGGCAAGATCCCGCACGAGATCCGGCACGGGGAGCTGGCCCAGCTGCGCATCCTGCCGTACCAGCCGTACTACGGGACGCACGATGCGACGGCCCTGTTCGTGATCGTCCTGTCGTACCTGTACCACTGGGGCGCGAACCGGGAGCTCCTGCGTCGCTACCTCTCCAACGCGGAGGCCGCGATGGCCTGGATCGACCGCTACGGCGACCGCGACAAGGATGGCTTCCAGGA
>JAXDKY010000052.1:0-3986 GCA_034666885.1 Chloroflexota bacterium | reverse complement strand
GCGATGCTCTTGATCCTCGTCCTCCTCCCCGCGGTCATCGCGGTCCAGGCGGCGGCGATCTAGCACCACACGACGTCTCGGCGCCTGGGGGCACGGGACGATTCGTTGGCAACGACCGCAATGGTCGGAGCCGACCCGCCGGACCGCTGGTGAGCAGCGGCTCCTGGCCAGCAGGACCCCATCGCTTGGGGTCAATAGGTCAGCATCCGTCACTTGGGGGTGACGCCTGATCTACCCAAGCGGTGGGGTTCTGCCACGTTATGGTCTGAGCGTAGTTCGCAACCCACGCTCGATCAGGTTCGCGTCTTCCGCGGCGTACTTGAGGCCGTCGGTCTCCATGCGCATGGTCACGAACCAGACGAACGCGACCATGACGACTCCGAATGCAACGGTGCCCGGATCGAAGCCGGTGCGGGCCTTGATCGCGATGATCAGTACGGCGATCCCGATCGAGGCGAGGCGAAACATCCACATGAGGTAGGCCAGGGTCTGCCTATCGGGAACGTCGATGGTGCCCCTCAGGGCCGAACCGGTTTGCGTCGGTGTGATCTCGCCGACGAACTCCACGTTCCAACTCCTCCGTCGAGTCCAGATTCTGTCGTCCCGAAGGACCAGATGAACCGCTGGACCGTCTACCGAGCCCAGCAGCCGGCGGTGTGCCGGCGGCGGCTCCGACACCTCAAGACTCACGCGATCCACCACAAGCGAACAGACGCGTTGGACCGTTTCCGTCGTCGAAAGACTCGATGCAAGATCGACGTCGACGCCGCCTGGCGGCAAGGGTGCGTTGTCGGGCGTGCGAACCATCCGCCGAGCATCGGGCGGAACGCCGCACGCCGCAAGGGCCCCAGAGTGCCGACGACCGAATGACGTTTGGCTCGGCTGGCCCCGTAGGCCGGGGGCGGTGGGGTCCTGCCACGTCCGGCTAGCCCCGGCGGGACCACCACAGGACTGCCCCGATCGCCACCAGCACCACGACCACGATGAGGCCAATGGGGCCCAAATCCACAGCATTCATACGGCGAGCCCCCTCCGGGTGCTAACGGCGGAAGCGCCAGTGCTCATCGCCGGCGCCCTCGATGGTGTCGGACGTGTCGCGTACCCACGCGACCCAGATGAGAAGCACTCCGAGGGCAAAGAGCGCGACCAGCTCGATCGGGACGGAGGCAAGGTGCATGTCGGCACTCTACCGTCAGCGTCCAGTGGCGCTTGACCCTCTTCCGCTCCGCGTTTGCTGCAGGTCCGACTAGACTCGAATCGATGCTGACGCGATCCGATCCGTCTCCTCGGTCGATCGTCCTTGTGGTGATCCTGGCCGCGACCGTCATGTTCGCGGGCTGCGGTCCGACCCCAACGACCAGCCTCGCTCCCTCGGGGACTCCTGCTGGAGCTCCCAGTGCCGGCGCTTCCGCTGAAGCCAGCCCAGCGGCCCCCAGCATCGCGGTCGGCACCCAGACCGATACGGAATGGGGCCGGATCTGGGACAACGTCCCACCCGGCTTTCCGCGATACCCGGGATCGTCGGTCGCCGACGACACCAGCCCCGAACCGGTCAGCGCGACGTACGCGATTGCCGGCGGTGCCGACCCGGCGCAGATCGCCTCGTGGATGCAGGCGGCTCTCGAGACCGCCACCTTCAGCACCGAGGCCCTCTCGGGGCCGCTGGAGGACGGCAGCTTCGTCCTCGATTCGGTCGGTAACGGCGGCTGCCGCATCCAGGTCGCGATCGGGCCGATGGGCGGGCTCACGTTCGTCACGGTGCGATACGGGGCGGCCTGCCCGGAGGGCTGACCAGCGCCCCTCGGTGCCCGCAAGCAAACTGGTGCGCCGATGCGACGGGCACGGTGCCGCGGCGCGACACATGAACACGTTTGCGCGTCTATCCTTACAGCTGCTCGGTCGGGAAACCCCAATCCGCGCAGCCTTGGGGGAGGCATTAGGTGCAGTCAGCGCAACCGCGAGACATCGGCGTGCTGATCCTGGTGATCAGCATGTTCCTCGTCCTCTTCGTCGTTACCCTGGCGCTGGGGACCCCCGTCCGCTGATACCCGCAAGGATCAGGTCGATCCCGTCGCGTAAGCCGCACCGAAGTCCCCACCGAGCCCGGATCCGCCCGCGAGTTCCATGCTGACGAAGCCGTGGTCCCACGCGACCATCGACGGAACGGGGCGTCCGAGAGCAGGAGGGTCGATCGCCATGGCGGTCTCGATGAGCGGCGCGCAAACAGTTGTCGAGGCCGGTGCGGTCGATGCGGAGTCGGCCTGGGTTCGCCCGTGGTTACGGGCGGAGGGTGTCGCCGCCTTTGCCGCCGGTCTCGCGGGCTTCCTGTTTCTCGGGCTGCCGTGGTGGGCGTTCGTTCTTCTCTTGATCGTGCCCGACGTCTCGATGGTCGGGTACCTGCGCGGTCCGCGCGTCGGGGCGATCGTCTACAACCTCGTTCACGACCTGGCGACCGGAGTCGCCGTCGCCGGCCTGGGCTTGGCGTTCGGCAGCGTGCCCCTGGCGGCCGCGGGAGCGATCCTCGTCGCTCACAGCGGAATGGATCGGATCGCGGGCTACGGCCTGAAGTACCCGGATGCGTTCCAGCACACGCACCTGGGTTGGATCGGTCGCGCTCGCAAACGCTCCTGACCGGCGGTCAGTCGTAGAGGCGCTCCAGGTGCCACGTCCCGGCGATCCGGTCGAGATAGACCAGTGCGAGCCATCGCTCCCCGACGACCTTGAGGTAGTCACGGGCGATCGGCTCACGCCACCACGATTCCTCGACGCGCCATCGATTGCAGACTTCGACCGCTTCGCGCCGGCCGTTCCAGCGGATCGCGGTGAGGCGTCCGTCGGCATCGAGCTCGACGTCGATGGTCGGGTGCTCCCGCAGGAGACGAGTCACGCGTCGCCTTCCAGCCCGACCGGTCGCCACTTCCAGCGGGTCTCGGGGAGGGGCGCTTCGGGGTCCGTGATCGCGACGCGTCGGACGCGGTCCTCCCCGTAGGTCAGTGCCAACCGAGCGAGCTGCCAGCCGAGCCGTGCCGTGCGCGCGGCCTGTGGCACGAACAACGGGAGTTGCTGGCCCGCGGCCGGGGTCGTGCCACGCAACTCCAGCTCCAGCCGCTGGACCGCGGCCACGGGCGGCTCCCGTTCCAGCCGCGCGAACAGCAGGCGCTCGACGGCCTCGGGGTCCGCGGTGGGTTCCGGGAAGCGCTGCTCGACCTCGATCCGCGGCGACGTCCCCCGCGCGGCGAAAGCCAGGTCCAGCTCCAGGGTCAGGTGCGCGCGATCCGCGGCGAGTCCCCGGGACGTGAGCTGGGCCGTGATCGCGGCCACGAGGCGGTGGAGCACGAACCGCAACGGCTCGAGGTCCTCGACCGGCGGCTCGATGGGCAGGGCGAGGGCCAGGCGCTCCGGGGCGTGGCGGGCACGGAACGGCTCGGTCTCCTCGCCTCGCGACCGCGCGTGGAGTCTGGCCCCCTCGTCACCGAACCTCGCGATCAACGCCGACCGAGGCAGCTCCGCCACCGCCCCGATCTCGCGCAGCCCGAACCGGGTCAGTCGAGCGCGGACGTCGAGGTCTGTCGTCAGGAGGCCGGACGGGTACGGCGCGAGGAACGTGGTCTCGTCGCCGGGCGGGACCGCGACCGGGGTGCCGGCACGGGCATGGACCGCGGCGATGGTCGCCGCGAAATGCGTGCCCGCGACACCGGCCCGCACGCCCAGCTCCCCGGGGAGGGCGCCACGCAACGCGGAGCTGACGCGCTCGACGAGCACCGGCTCGGGGCCCCACAACGGCCCGAGGCCATCGATCCCCATCTCGAACAGCCCGAATGCAGCGTCCATCGGGTCACCGCTCCCTGCCAAGGAGGGACTGAACGCGCCGAGCGCCTCGAACGCGGCCTCGGCCGCCACCCGGTCCGCGTCGGGATCGGGCTCGATGAAGGTCGCCTCAGGGACGAGCCGGTGGGCGCTCCCCAGCGGCATGCCGCGCCGGACGC
>JAXDKY010000051.1:0-6403 GCA_034666885.1 Chloroflexota bacterium | reverse complement strand
CGGATCGGCCCGCGCTGGTGCCTCCGAGCCCGGCGCCGGGACTGCGGCCGTCGGCACCCGGGCGGCGTTCCTCGCGAGCGTGGCGGGTCCGGACTACGAGGTCCGGAACCTCGGTACCGGGATCGTCGGCGCCACCGGGGCCGGCGTGGCGTCGGCGCTCCTCGGCATCGGTGGCGGCATCGTGAAGGTGCCGCTGATGCACTTGGCGATGGGCGTGCCGCTGCGGGTCGCGACCGCGACCAGCAACCTCATGATCGGGATCACCGCGGCCGCGAGCGGGGTCATCTACCTGCTGCGCGGCGAGATCGATCCCTACGTCGCGGGCCCGACGGCGATCGGCGTCTTCCTGGGTGCGACGGTCGGTTCCCGCCTGTCGCATCGGGTCGGGCTGCGCTACCTGCGCTGGCTGTTCGTGGTGGTGATGCTCTACACGGCGAGCCAGATGCTCCTGCGGGGTATCGCGTGAGGAGCGCGCAGGACCGAGCGCGCGCGTTCGACCGGCGGATCGGCCGGCTGCTGATCGTCGTCACGTATGTCGCGGTCGTGCTCCTGACCATCGGCGTCGTCCTGCTCATCGCGGCCGGGATCTCGCCGTTGTCGGGTGGGCCCCAGCTGGATCTCGGCCGCCTCGCCGCGGACTTGGCCGCGCGCAGCCCGGCCGCGTTCCTGTGGCTGGGGATCCTCGCGGTCATCGCGACACCGGTCAGCCGGGTCATCGCCGCGGCGGTCGGGTTCGCGCGACTCGGCGATCGCTACATGGTCGCGGTCGCGGTCGCCATCCTCGTGGTCATCGCCCTGGGGGTCGTCTCGGCGCTCGTGTTGGCCTGAGGCTCGGCCGGGAATGCCGGGGTCCGCTGCTATACTCGGCCGACTTCGTCGCCCCCGCGACCGTGTCGCGCCCGCCAGCGCAGGAGCCGAGCCGAATGACCACCGACACGAAGGCCGGCGCGTCGGCCCCGTCGACCCATCACGCGCCAACGTCCGCGTCGCTCGACGAGCTGATCTGCTACTTCGAAGGCGCCTTCATCCCGATGAAGGACGCCAAGGTCAGCATCATGACCCACGCGTTCATGTATGGGACCGCGACGTTCGAAGGAATCCGCGCGTACTGGAACGAGGAGCAGGGGCGGCTGTACGGGCTCAAGCTGCGCGAGCACGTCGAGCGCATCCGCCAGTCCTGCCGGATCCTGCTCATGGACGACATCCCATCGGTCGATGAGCTGACCGGGCTGATCATCGACACGGTCCGGCGCAACGGCTTCCGCGAGGACTGCTACATCCGCCCGTCCTTCTACAAGTCGACCCGGGCGATCGGCGTGCGCCTGCACGATCTCGACCACGAGCTGTACATCATCACGCTGCCCTTCGGGAACTACATCGACACCGAGAAGGGCGTACGGCTCATGACATCGTCCTGGCGGCGCAACGCCGACGACGCGCTGCCGGCCCGCGGCAAGATCGTGGGTGGCTACGTGAACATGGCCTTCCAGAAGTCGGAGGCCGAGCTCAACGGCTTCGACGAGGCCGTCGTGCTCACCTCGGCCGGCCACGTGAACGAGTCCTCGGCGGCCAACATCTACATCATCCGAGACGGTGTGGCCATCACCCCGCCGGTCAGCGACGACCTGCTCGAGGGCGTTACCCGCAAGGCACTGATGGAGCTCCTGGCCAACGAGGGGATCCCGGTCCAGGAACGTTCGATCAACCGCTCGGAGCTGTACGTCGCCGACGAGATCTTCGTGTGCGGCACCGGCGTCCAGATCTCGCCGGTCGTCGAGGTCGACCATCGCAAGGTCGGCTCGGGTGCGGTCGGGCCGATCGTCCGGCTCGTTCGAGACCGGTACTTCGAGGCGGTCCGCGGACGGCTCCCCGAGTACCAGCACTGGCTGACGCCGATCGAATAGCGGCGGTCCGGCCGACGCGGTCCGACCGCGCGGTCGGTCGACCGGGCGCGCCATTGACGGTCAGGAGTGCGGCGGCGGCTCCAGGACTGGCGTGTCGCGCCCGATCACGATCACGATGTCCGTCCGAACGGTGGGATCCGCCGCCGTCTTCACGGTGATCCCGAACAGCTTCTGCAGGTAGTCGATCGTCGCGGGCAGCGTGGCCTCGGCGCCGTTGTAGACCGTGACGACCGTGTGGGCCGGCACCTGGCCTTCGGGCTTCTGGCGCGGCGCCGATGCGGCCAGACCGTGGAACTCGAGGTAGCCGGCGATGTTCGACGCCCGGCTGGCCTGCCCGGTCCCGTTGAGCACCCAGACGTCGGCGCCCTCGCCGCCGAGGCGTTCCTGGAGGGCGAAGTCGGCTGGGTCCGCCGTGAACGCGTTTTTCACCGCTTCCTTGATCAGCGGGACGTTGGGCAGGACGATGCAGCCGCGCGAGTCCTGGCACGTGTCGCGGGAGAACGGGGGCCCGAACACCAGCGATCGGATGTTGGCGGTGTCGACCGTCGAGGCGAGGCCGAGCAACTCGTCGAGCTGGTCGAGTGGGATGTCCGTCCGGACCGCCGACTTCAGGGCGGCGATGAGGTCCGGCAGGCGCGGCAGCAGGACCTGGGGATCGGCTTGCTCGCGCAGGGACAACAACACGCGCTGCTGGCGCGCGCCGCGGTCGAAGTCGTTGGAGCCGTTCCGCGAGCGGGCGTAGCGCAGCGCCTCTTCGCCGTCCATGTGCTGGATGCCGGTCGGGATATACAGCCGCTGCGTCCCTTTCGTCCCCGGGTAGCGGTTGTCGACGACCGGCACCTGGACGTTGATGGTGACGCCGCCGACCGCGTCGACGACCTTCTTGAAGCCGTTGAAATTGACCTCGACGAAGTACTTGATGTCGACGTCGTAGAGCTCGCCCATCATCGCCTTGAGGGCGTTGTAGCCGCGGGTCCGGTCGTTGCCCGGCCACAGGTCCGACCGGCCGCGGTTCTGGACGAAGAAGGAGTTGATCTTGCCGCGGTAGGAACTGCCCCAGACCCGCCGGGCCGGGCCGGACGGCACGGGTAGGTCCACCGTGTCGCGCGGGATGCTGAACATCGCGGCCTGCTTGGTCACCGGGTCGATCGAGACCACGATCAAGGTGTCGGTGTTGTGGCCGCCGGCCTGCTCGTCGGCGCCGATGAGCAGGATGTTGAGTCGTTGCTTGCCGTCCCACGGCGGGATCGAGACGTCGGGGACCTGGGAACCGGTCGGCGGCTCCGGGGTCGGAGTCGGGGTCGCGTCGGGTTCGGTGCTGGCCTCCGCCGACCCCGACGGGCCTGGTGACGACGTTGGGTCCTGGTCGCACGTCTGGGTCTGGGTCTGTCCGATGAAGATGCAGCTCCCGAGCGCGTCCTGGGCGAGGAGGTCGTAGCGGGCAACGACGGCATGGCTGCCGACCATGACGAGCACCACGGCCAGCAGGCCGGCGATGGACACGGGGTTGCGCGGCAGGCGGGCCTTGCCGAGCCGGCCGTCCCCCGACGCAGCGTGGGCATTGAGGTACTCGACGACCCGATACGCATCGACGATCGCGACCAGGCGGTAGATGAGCGCGACGATGTTGAAGACGAAGATGGCCCCGACCATCGAGACGAACGCTCCGAGGAGCTCGATCCGGTCGAGCCGGAGCACGACACCCGCCATCAGGGCGAGCAGAAGGAGCGGCGCGGCAGCGAACCCCAGCGCCCGCATGGGCGCACCCGCGTACAGGTGACCGAGACCCGGAAAGAGGAGGGAAAGGAACGCCGCAGTGAATGGCGACCGGGCGCGCGGTCGCGCCCCCTGCGGTTTCTGCATCGCGCGTAGGATACTCGGACTCGCCCGACCCGCCCGCCCGGCCGGTCATGACCCCTCATCCCCGACCCCCGTAGCCCGGAGCGGCATGTTCCGACCCGTCACCACGAAGCCCGATCTCGTCGCCCAGGAACACGAGCTCCTCGCGACGTGGCGTGAGCGAAGGACCTTCGCCCGCCTCCGCCAGCAGAACATCGGCGGCCCGCGCTGGAGCTTCCTGGACGGGCCGATCACGGCGAACAATCCGATGGGCGTGCACCACGCCTGGGGTCGCGCCTACAAGGACCTGTACCAGCGCTTCCACGCGATGCTCGGTGAGGACCAGCGCTACCAGAACGGGTTCGACTGCCAGGGCCTGTGGGTCGAGGTCAACGTCGAGCGTGACCTGGGCTTCACGAACAAGCACGATATCGAGGCCTACGGCATCGACCGGTTCGTGACCCTGTGCAAGCAGCGCGTGCTGACCTACGCCGCTCGCCAGACGGAGCAGTCGATCCGCCTCGGGATGTGGATGGACTGGAACGATCCGGACGAGCTGCGCCGGCTCCACGACCTGCTGGGGACCGACCCCTCGGCCGTGACGACGATCGAGGGCAGCGACGGTCCGGTCACGGACACCGTGGAGATGCTGGTCGGCAGGCTGGGCATGCCCGAGGTCGGCGGCTCCTACTTCACGTTCAGCAACGAGAACAACGACCTCATCTGGGGTTTCCTTGCCGAGGTCCACCGCCGCGGCTGGCTGTACAAGGGCCACGACACGATGCCGTGGTGCGCTCGCTGCGGGACGGGCCTGTCACAGACCGAGGTGAACGAGGGCTACCAGGACAAGGACGATCCCGGCTTGACGGTGCGCTTCCCGCTCGTCGACCGGCCGGGCGAGTCGCTCCTCGTGTGGACCACAACGCCGTGGACCCTGACGTCGAACGTGGCGGCGGCCGTGGGGGAGAACCTGCGCTACGTCAAGGTCCGCCAGGGCGACGACCGGTTCTGGCTGGGCAAGGGGACGCTCAAGACGGCGCTGCAGGGGCCGTTCCAGGTCGAGGAGGAGCTGGCCGGACGGGATCTCGTTGGCTGGCGCTACGAGGGCCCGTTCGATGAGCTGCCGGCCGTGCGAGCCGCGTTCGAGCCCGATGACTATGAACACCGGATCGTGGCCTGGAGCGAGGTCGGCGAGGACGAAGGCACGGGCATCGTCCACATCGCCCCCGGCTGTGGGGCGGAGGACTTCCAGCTCGGCAAGGCGCTCGGCTTGCCGGTGATCGCGCCGCTCGACGAGTCCGGCATCGTCCTGGCGGGGTTCGGCCCCCTTAGCGGCCGCGACGTGCGCGACGTCACGGACCCGATCGTCGAGCACCTCCACGACACGGGCCGCTTCTACCGGCTCGAGACCATCCACCACCGCTACCCGCACTGCTGGCGATGCCAGACGCCGCTCGTGTTCCGCCTCGTCGACGAGTGGTACATCTCGATGGGGCCGGTCTACGACCAGCCACGCGAGACGCTTTCGAAGGAGCAGGTCGACGCCAGCCTGCGCTACCAGATCATGGAGGTCGTCGAGCGCATCCGCTGGATCCCCGAGTTCGGCCTCGACCGCGAGCTCGATTGGCTCATGAACATGGGCGACTGGATGATCTCCAAGAAGCGCTACTGGGGCCTCGCGCTGCCGATCTACGACTGCCCGGCCTGCGGGACCATCGATGTCGTCGGCGGTCGGGAGGAGCTGCAGACCCGGGCGGTCGAAGGCTGGGACCGCTTCGAGGGCCACACCCCGCATCGTCCCTGGGTGGACGAGGTGCTGATCGCCTGCTCGGGATGCGGCGCTCCGGTCGAACGGATCAAGGATGTCGGCAATCCGTGGCTGGATGCCGGCATCGTGCCGTTCTCGACCCTCCATTACCGCGAGGACCCCGAGTACTGGGCTCAGTGGTTCCCGGCCGACTTCATCACGGAGAGCTTCCCCGGCCAGTTCCGCAACTGGTTCTACTCGATGCTCGCGATGTCGACCGTCCTGCGCCGCGAGGAGCCATTCAAGACGATCTTCGGGTACGCCCTGGTCTACGGCGAGGACGGGCGCCCGATGCACAAGAGCTGGGGCAACGCCATCGACTTCGACGAGGCGGCCGAGCGGATGGGCGTCGACGTCATGCGCTGGATGTTCGCGAAGGCCCGCCCCGAGGACAACATCCCGTTCGGCTGGCATGCCGCCGACGAGGCCCGCCGGGAGCTCCTGATCCTCTGGAACGTGTACGCGTTCTTCGTGACCTACGCTCGATTGGCCGGCTGGAATCCGGCGGACACCGCTTCGGTCGCACCGGTCGCAGAACGACCGGCCCTGGATCGCTGGATCCTCTCGCGAGCTGCGGGAACGGCCGCGGTCGTCGAGGAGCGCCTGCGAGACGTCGATGCGGTCGGCGCGACCCGGGCGCTGTCGGGCTTCCTGGACGGGCTGTCGACCTGGTACCTGCGCTTGTCGCGGCGCCGGTTCTCGCGATCCGACGACGCGGCCGACCGGTCCGCCGCCTTCGCGACGCTGCATGAGGCCCTCGTCGCCACGACGCGGATGCTGGCGCCCATGATGCCGTTCCTGTCCGACGGGATGTACGGCAACCTCGTGGCGACGGTCGATGCCGACGCGCCCG
>JAXDKY010000050.1:0-3447 GCA_034666885.1 Chloroflexota bacterium | reverse complement strand
GCGCGCGTGGCAACGTCGCTGCCGACGTGCCTGGTGAGCGGGCGGCACCATCGGTTGACGTCGCCGCCGACGCGCCCCCGCGCTTGGATCGACCGGTCGCCGCCGAGGCGTAGCGGCACCATGGCTGGGCCGGGCAAGCCTCACAACGTGGCGCCCGCGGTCGACACAGCGTCGCGCCGATGTCCATGACGGCATGCGTCCAGTCGGCCGCGCGGTCGGTCGAGACGGATTCGTCGGCCAGCCGCTGCATCGCGGGCGCACCGAGCGCCGCTGGATCGGCGCCGGCGATCCGCCCCAGGACGCGGCGGACGTTCACGTCGACTGCGCCGACCGGGATACCGAAGGCGATCGCCGCGACGGCGCGAGCGGTGTACGGACCGATCCCGGGCAGCTTCTCGAGCTCGGTCACGGCGGACGGGATCCGGCCATCCATCTGATCGACCACGATCCGGGCGGTCCGCCACAACGCCAGGGCCCTCCGGTCGTAGCCGAGGCCCTGCCAGGCCCTGAGCACGTCGGCCGGGGTCGCGGCGGCCAGCGCCTCGACGGTCGGGAACCGCGCCATGAACCGCTCCCAGTATTCGGCAGCGCGCGCTGCCTGGGTCTGCTGGGCCATCGACTCCGAAACGAGGACCGCGTACGGGTCGCGCGTCCGCCGGAAGGCCAGCTGCCGGCCGCGTTCGGCGTACCAGGCCAGGATCGCCGAGTGCGCCGGAGCCGGCACGCTCGACGGCGCGGGCACGGAGGTCAGGGTGGGCACGCCACGAGGATAGTCGGGGTGAAGCGGCGGTTGATGGCCCGATAAGTGCCGAGTTGTAGGCTTCGCACATGGTCATCGAAACCGCAGCCTTCACCGGGTTCCGGCCCGAGGCCGTCGACTTCCTGGCGGACCTCGCCCAGAACAACGAACGAGCCTGGTTCCAGCCGCGCAAGGACGAGTACGAGCGCTTGGTCAAGGCACCGATGGAGGCGCTCGTCGTGGCGCTCGCCGACCGCTTCGAGGCGCGCTCGATAGCGCTCGAGGCGGACCCCAAGCGGTCGGTGTCGCGCATCTACCGCGATACCCGATTCGCGAAGGACAAGTCGCCGTACAAGCGGAACATCTACGCCCGTTTCCCGTGGGTCGGGCCCGGCACCGATCACGACGCCTCCGAGGACGGTCGTCGCGGCACGAGCGCCTACTTCAGCCTCATGCCCGGCGAGAGCTACATGGGCGGCGGGATGTGGGCGCCCGAGAAGCCCCGCCTCGATGCCTTCCGGGCGGCCATCCTCGACGAACCGGATCGGGTCCGGGCCGAGCTCGAGGATCCTGGTTTCCTGGAGGCGTTCGGTCCCGTGCACAGCCACGAATCGCTCAAGCGCGTCCCGCCCGGCCTTCCCCCGGATCATCCGCGCGCGGACATGTTCCGGTTCAAGGACGTGCTGTTCGGTCGTCAGCTGGCGGACGACGAGATCCGGTCGCCCGACCTGCCCGACATCCTCGCCGACGGCTACGCGGCGGCAACCCCGGTCTTCCGCTTCCTCTCCACGCTCGGCTGACGGCGCGGCGGGTCTGAGACCTCATCGGCCGCGACGACCTGGGGCGCGAAGCCGGCGGTCGCTACCATCGAGGCGATGCGATTCGGCGCGGCATTCTGGATCGAGCGCACGGACTGGCCGTCCTTGCGCGACGCCTGCCTGGCGGCCGAGCGAGCGGGGTGGGACTCCATCTGGCTGGACGACCACCTGCTCTCCGACGAGGGCGACTGGCACGATCCCAAGCTCGAGGGCTGGACGACGCTGTCTGCCGTCGCCGCCCTCACCGAACGGGTCCGTCTCGGTCTGCTCGTCAGTGCCAACACCTTCCGCAACCCGGGCCTGACGGCAAAGATCGCGACCACGCTCGATCACGTATCCGGCGGTCGGGCCATCCTGGGTCTCGGCGGTGGCTGGTTCCAGCGGGAGCACGAGGCCTTCGGCATCGACTTCGCCAACGGGATGGGCGAGCGGCTCGATCGGCTGGATGAGTCGGTCGGGCTCATCCGTCGCCTGCTCGACGGGGACACGGTGACGCACGCAGGCAAGTTCTACGAGATGCGCGACGCCCTGTGCCGGCCACGACCGATCCAGGCCCGCCTGCCGATCCTCATCGGCGGATCCGGGCCGCGCAAGACGCTCCGCACGACCGCCGCCTACGCCGACCTGTGGAACGCGTTCGGCGAGCCGGAGGCGATCGCGGCCAGTGATGCGGTGCTGCGCGACCATTGTCGGGACCTAGGCCGCGACGAGCGGGAGATCGCCAGGACCGTCACTCAGGACGTGGTGATCCGCGAAACGGCCGGCGCCGCGCTCGCGGTCTACGACGAACTCGCGGCCATCCACGGGCTCGATGCGAAGACCCTCGGCGAAAGTGGCGACCGCGATCTGCTGATCACCGGGCCGCCGGCCGACATCGCCGAGCGTCTGCGCGCGTACCAAGCGGTCGGCGTCGACGAGGTCATGTGGGTCTTCCGGGATCCGTTCGATCTTGAGACCATCGAGCGACTGGGCGAAGTCAGGGCAGCACTCGCGGGCTGATCGACCGGCCAGAGGTCACGCTTCGTCCTCGAAGAGCGCGCGCATCCCCTCGATCGGGGCGTACAGCCAGCTGGGCAGGTAGGTCGTCGCGTAGGCGAACTCGTACAGCTCCTTGTCGATCTCGAAGGCACGGAGCAGGGCCGGGTCCAGGTCGATCCACACGCGTTCTTCGCGGAGGCTCGCCTGATAGGCCTCGAGGAACCGTTCCCGGGCGCGCCGGATCCAGCCGTCGAGATCGAGGCCCGTGTGCTCGAGCGGACCGCCGTTGGCGGCCTCGGCCCGGCGCCGCCCGCTGCGGGCCACGTGGTCGATCGAACGGAGCATCGAGGCGACGTCGCGCAGCGGGGATCGATGCGCGCGGCGGACCTCCGGTGGCTGGAGCGGCTCGCCTTCGAAGTCGACGATCCGGAAGCCGTCGGGCGCCAGCAGGAGCTGCCCGAGGTGGTAGTCCCCGTGCGCACGGATGACCTCCGGGGTCGTCGGCACGGCGTCGAGGACGGTCAGGGCCTCGGCGATCTTCGGGGCGAGCTCGCGGAGGGTCGCGCGAGCCTCGCCCGTCGTGACGTCGAGCGCCGTGTCGCGGTGGGCTCTCGCCTCGCGCGCCCAGGATCTGATCTCATCGCGGGTCGCCTCGCGCGGCGCCATGTCGGGCAGTCCCCGACCATCCGCCAGCGCGCCGTGGAGCCCCGCGGTCAGCGTCCCGAGGTCGGCCGCGACCTCCGTGGCGAACTCGACGCTCAGCTCGCCGGGCGCAGCTAGCCAGCCGGCGATGGTGTCGGCCAGCGACTCGAAGGCATCCGCTCCGTCGGCGACGTACTCCTGGGCCATCGCGATGGTCGTGGTGCCGTCGCGTGCGCTGACGAGCTCGGCGAACCCGGCAAGGCGGGGCAC
>JAXDKY010000049.1:0-3110 GCA_034666885.1 Chloroflexota bacterium | reverse complement strand
AGCCCCGGGGCTCGACTGGCCGGCCTGTGGACCCACCTGCAGGCGACCGAGGCCCCGGAGCGGACGCGCGACCAGCTCGCCCGGTTCGACGCGGCAGCCGCGAGCGTGCGCGCCGCGGGCCTGCCGCTGCCCGACCGGCACGTTGCCGCGAGCGGCGGCCTGTTCACCGACGTCGCGGCCCTCGATGGGGTCCGGCCCGGGCTGGCGGTCTACGGCGTGGTGCCCGACGAGCTCGACGCCGCGGACGTCGCCCCGGCCGACGCGGCGCCCTTCCGCCCGGTCATGTCCCTGCACGCGCGCCCGGTCCGGGTCGCCGACCTGCCGGCCGGTCAGGGCATCAGCTACGGCCCGACCTTCACGACCGCCCGGCCCAGCCGGATCGCGACCCTGCCGCTCGGCTACGGCGACGGGTTCAGTCGGGCGTTCTCGAACCGCGCCGAGGCGCTCGTCCGGGGCGTCCGCGTGCCGCTGGTCGGCAACGTGGCCATGGACGCGATCATGATCGACGTCACCGACGTGCCCGGCCCGCCCGTGACCCCCGACGACGAATTCGTGCTCCTCGGCAGCCAAGGGGAGCAACGAATCAGCGTGGAGGACCTGGCGCGGCTGCGCACCACGAACACGTGGGAGGTCATGAGCCAGATGGCTGGCCGATTGCCCCGGGTGTACGATGCCGCGGCTGGCCCGGTCGGTCTGCGCACGCTCACCGAGCGATAAGGATGGCACTCCCCTTGGCACGGATCGAACTCTGGAACGGCGATATCTGCGAGCTCGAGGTCGATGCGATCGTCAACCCAGCGAACCTCTCGCTCTGGATGGCTACCGGCGTCGGCGGCGCGATCAAGCGCGCGGGCGGGGACGCCATCGAATTCGCCGCCGTGCGTCAGGGCCCGGTCCCGCTGGGTGACGCGATCGTGACCCCAGCCGGCTCGCTGGCGGCGAAGTCGGTGATCCATGCGGTCTCCCTCGATCGGGATCGACGCACGAGTGCCACCGTCATCGAGGCGGCCGTACGGAGCGCCATGGCTCGCGCCCGCGAGCTCGAGGCGCAGAGCGTCGCCTTCCCCGCGCTCGGCACCGGTGTCGGTGGGTTTCCGCTCGACGAAGCCGCTCGCGTGACGGTCGCGACCGTGCGCGACGAGCTCGAGCGGTCGCCGGGCATCGATCACGTCATCTTCGCCCTCCGTGGTGCGGCGGCGTATGAGGCGTTCGGGGCGGCGCTGGCGGTCGGCAGCGAGGCCGGCACCACCGGTACGGTGGCGCGATGACCTTCCCGCTGGAACCCACCGAGGAACAACGCGACGAGCTGGTCGAGACCGTGGCGCGCGAGATCCAGCTGCGTGGGCTCACCTCGTCGGCCGTCCATTTCCTGGAAGCCAGCCGGCCCTATCGGGCGCTCGGCGCGAACGCGATGCTCTTCTTCGACCCGGTGCTGCGCGGCGTGTTCGGCGGCGACCTGGCGTCGGCGAGCGAGATCCTGGCCGACGACACCGGCATCGAGCTGCTGATCGCCCGCCTCGAAGAGCTCGACGAAGAGCTCGCCTGGGACGCCTGAGCGACCCTCGTTCGGCACGGTCCGGGTAGCATCTGGCGGTGACCTCCGAACCGCATGCCTTCCTGACCATCGACCACGGCGCCGCGACCGCGTCGATCGCGCTGATCGGCCGCGTCGCCGGCACGTGGCGCCTCATCGGCAGCCTCGCGTTCCCGGCGGGGGCGGCCATCGACGTCGCGGTCGACCTGCTCGTGGGTCGCGTTCGGCGGGCCGACCCCGACCTCGCGTCGGCCCTCGGGATCGCCGACATCGATGGCGACGCCCTGCCACGGTTCGAGGTCCGCAGCGCGCGGCCCCGACGGCTGGCGGTCGTCGCCGGCGCGGAACGGACGCTGGCCCGGCTGATCGCCACGGCCGGCCGCAGCGGCTGGCGGACGACCGGGGCCAGCGCCGAGAGCACGGACCCGCTGGCGATGTCGCGGCTGCTGCTCGACCACGACGTGGACGCGATCCTGGTCGGGGCGGGCGACCCGCCCCGCGCCGACGAACGCAGCGCGATCCGCGAGCTTGCCGCGCTCGTCGCTGCGGTAGCCGTCCGGCGGCCGGAACTGCCCATCATCCTGGCCGGGGCCATGTCCGAGACGCTCGCCGACTTCGGCGACGTGTCGTCGCGTAGCGGGTCGATCGTGCTGGCGCCGGCGGCGTCGGTCGATGGCTCCTCGTGGCGTCCCCGACGCACGCTGACGAGCGCCGCCTCGAGCGCGGAGGGACCCGACAGCGCCGAGGGACGACCGGATCCGCTCGGCGACCTCCTGCTCGAATTCGCCATGCCGGCCGACGATCCGCGGCGCGCGATCGGGCCGGCGACCCAGGCGCTGGCGGACGTCCTGCATCGCCGGGTCGAGACGATCGTCCTCGGCCACGATGCCGGCGTGCGTGCGGCGGCCGAGCCGGCGGTCGGTGGGATGGCCCGGGAGGTGCGGCTGGCCGTGGTGCCGGCCGCGGCGGTGGCCCCGGACGAGCCGGACGACGCCATCGTCGATGGGGTCCTCCTGTGGTCGACCGTCCCGTCCGACCGGCACCGCATCCGCGATCGGATGCGCGAGTTGCGGATCGCCCCGTGGGCCGATGCCGCGGGCGACGGAGCGGCCCTGCGCATGGCGGCCGCCCGCGCGGCGCTCGTGCGCCTCGCCGCCGCCACGACCGACTTCGATCAGGCGCCGCCCGACCTCGTCGTGTGCGCCGGCGGGGTCTGGTCCGCCGTCCCGGCCCCGACCGTGGCGCTCGCCCACGTCGACGTGCTGCGGCGGTCCGGGGCAAGCCAGTACGCGCTCGACCATGCCCGACTGCTCGGGACGCTCGGGGCCATCCCCGACGAGAAGGAACGGCTGGCGGTCATGAGCGACCTCGTGGACGACCTGCTGGCTCCCCTGGGGAGCGTCGTGATCCCGTCCGGCCTGCGGTCGGGTCGGTCCGCCGGGAGCGTGCTCGTCCACGTCGGGGACGGGGTGAGCGAGCTCGACCTCGTGCCGGGCGGCCTGGAGCTGGTCGACCTGCCACCGGGCCAGACCGCGGTGGCCGAATTCCGCTTCCGCGACCGGATCAAGCTCGGGGC
>JAXDKY010000048.1:0-12048 GCA_034666885.1 Chloroflexota bacterium | reverse complement strand
TGCGTGCCAGCGCCTCCAGGATCCGTCGGGTGTCGGCACTGAACCGGGAGCCGATGAGCGTGAGGCCGGAGCCGATGCGGGTCAGGTTGGCGTGGCGGATCAGGAACGTGCGCAGGAGGAGCTCACTGAGGAGCGGCTGCTGGGCCATGACCTCCCGCACCTGGGCGACCGGCACGCTCAGCACCCGCCCGGCCGAACGGGCGACGGCGGCCAGGAACGCGCGCTGACCGGTGAGCAGGCTGATCTCGCCCAGGAAGCCGCCGGGTCCGTAGGTGGCGATGACGGTCTCAGCCGGTTGGCCGGCGTTCGCGATGATCTGGACCTCGCCCTCGAGCACCACGATGAGGTCGTAGGTCTCGTCGCCCTCGGCGAAGAGCACGTCGCCGGCTGCGATCGCGTGCTCGGTCCCGTATGCGGCCAGGACCTCGAGCTGCGCCGGGTCCAGCACCGGCGACCGTCCGGCCTGCGACGACGGCCCATCGTCGCCCTGCTCGATGGACGAAAGCGGTGCGCCGGGTCCCGCGTCGTTGGTGTCTATCGGTCGGCCTCCCGACGCAGAGTACGCCGTGACCCCGTGCAGCCGGGGACCTGGTCCGCACCAGCCAGCTACCTTCCTGAACGGGACGGCGCGGTTGTTCATGCCCTGCACTACCCTTGAGGCGCGTGACCAGCTCGCTCCTCGACACCAAGCTCTACGCCCCGAGGCGCCCGAAGGGCTTGGTATCCCGGCCGCACCTGACCGATCGCATGCGGCGAGGAACCCAGGCGAAGCTGACGCTCATCTCGGCCCCCGCCGGGTTCGGCAAGTCGACGCTCCTCGCCGAGTGGCTGGCCGTCACGCCGGCCGACGGGTCGGTCACGGCGTGGCTCTCGCTCGATCCCGGCGACAGCCATCCCGCCACCTTCTGGACGCACGTGATCGCCGCGCTGCAGACGGTGGCGCCCAACGTGGGCGCGAAAGCGCTGACGCTCCTCGAATCGCCCGAGGCGTCCATCGGAGCCGTCCTCGCTCCCCTGCTCAACGAGCTCAACGCGGTGCCCGGCGACATCGTGCTGGTCCTCGACGACTACCACGCGATCGATTCGGCCGAGATCCAGGTCGGCGCGGCGTTCTTGCTCGAGCATCTGCCGGCCAACGTCCACCTCGTGATCGCCACCCGCGCCGACCCGCCGCTGCCGCTGGCCCGCCTCCGCGCGCGCGGCGATCTGATCGAGATCCGCGCGGCCGACCTGCGCTTCACGCCCGACGAAGCCAGCGCGTTCCTTAACGGGGTGATGACACTCGGATTGACGGAACAGGACGTCGCGGTGCTGGAGGGCCGGACCGAGGGCTGGATCGCCGCCATCCAGCTCGCGGGACTCTCGATGCAGGGGCGAGACGACGTCGGCGGCTTCATCGCGCGCTTTGCCGGAGACGACCGATACATCGTCGACTACCTTGTCGAAGAGGTCCTGCAGCGCCAGTCCGAACCGGTCCGCACGTTCCTGCTGGAGACTTCGATCCTCAGCCGGGTGAGTGGGCCCCTGGCCGATGCTGTCACGGGCCGGGAGGGCGGCAAGGCGATGCTGGAGGCGCTCGAGCGCCAGAACCTGCTCCTCGTTCCGTTGGACGACCGGCGGGAGTGGCATCGCTACCACCATCTGTTCGCCGACGTGCTCCAGTCGCACCTCAAGGCTGAACGGCCCGAGCAGGTGGCGGAGCTTCATCGGCGCGCGACGGAGTGGTACGAACACGACGGCCAACGTCCCGAGGCGGTCCGGCATGCGATCGCGGGCGGGAACTTCGAGCGAGCCGCGGACCTCATCGAGCTCGCGATGCCGGCGAGCGGGCGCGGCCGCCAGGAGGCGAGGCTCCGGAGCTGGTTGGACGCGCTCCCCGACGAGCTGATCCGTGCCCGGCCGGTGCTGAGCAACGGGTACGCCGGATCCATCCTGGTGAGAGGCGAGACCGAGGGCGTCGAATCCCGCCTTCGAGACGCCGAGCGCTGGCTGGAGGTCATGGCGGCCGGGGCGACGGCCGAGGCGGGCGAGCGCCCGGCGGCGATGGTCGTCGCGGACGAGGATGCGTTCCGCAGGCTCCCGGGCGCGCTCGCGATCCACCGAGCCGGCCTGGCCCGCCTGAGCGGCGACGTCGCGGGGACCATCGCCCACGCCCGCCGCGCGCTCGAGCTCATCGACGCGGACGACGATCTCGGCCAGGGCGCGGCGTCGGCGCTTCTCGGCCTCGCCTACTGGACGAACGGAGATCTCGAGGCGGCATCGAGCCTGTATGCCGGTGCGCTGGCACGGATCGAGAAGGCCGGGTTCCGTTCAGACGCGATCGGGGTCTCCCTGGCCCTGGCCGACATGCGAATCGCACAGGGCCGTCTTCACGACGCGATGCGGACCTACGAGCGGGGGCTCGAGATCGCCGCGGATCAAGGAGGCATGAGCCTGCGCGGCGCGGCGGACATGCACGTGGGGATCAGCGAGATCCTCCGCCAGCGTGACGACCTCGCGGGCGCCGCGCGGCACCTGCAACTTGCCACGGACCTGGGCGAGGCGAACGGCCTGCCGCAGAACCCCTATCGATCGCGCGTCGCCGCTGCCGGGATCCGGCAGGCCGAGGGCGATGCCGAGGGCGCCCTCCAGCTCCTGGCCGAGGCCGACCGCCTGTACGCCACGGACTACTCGCCCGAGGTTCGCCCCGTCGGCGCGATGCGGGCCCGCGTGTGGATCGCCAACCGGAAGTTTCCCGAGGCGCGGAGCTGGGCGCTCGAGCGCGGCCTGTCCGCCGACGACGAGCTCGACTATCTCCGCGAGTTCGAGCACGTCACCCTGGCCGGGCTGATCCTCGCCCAGGGAGCCCGCGAACGCTCCGACGACAGGATCGGAGAGGCGATCGACCTCTTGGGCCGCCTGTTGCGGGCCGCGGAAGACGGTGGGAGGACGGGGAGCGTGATCGAGATCCTGGTCATGCAGGCGCTCGCCCGTCGCGCCCGCAACGACATGCCGGGAGCATTGGCATCGCTGGAGCGCGCGGCGGCGCTCGCTGAGCCCGAGGGCTACGTGCGTGTGTTCGCCGATGAAGGCGCGGTCATGGCGAGATTGCTCAAGACGGCGACCAACCAGCGGGACGCTTCGAGCTACCTGCGGCGCCTCCTGGCCGCCACGGTCACGCCGGCTGCGCGAGGGCCCGTCGATCAACCGTTGATCGAGCCCCTCAGCGAACGGGAACTCGACGTCCTGCGGCTCCTGGAGAGCGAGCTCGACGGCCCGAACATCGCGCGCGAGCTCACGGTGTCGTTGGCCACCGTCCGGACCCACACCAGGAACGTGTACGCGAAGCTCGGCGTGAACGATCGACGGGCGGCCGTCCGCCGTGCCACCGAGCTCGGCCTGCTCTCCCGCACCCGAGACCGCCGACCAAGCGCGTAGTCCTGCGCCGCGCCGCCCCCGCGGCGGCCGCCCGACCCGCCCGCCGGCGGCCGCCCGACCCGCCGGTCGATTCATCAGCTCGCTCATCACGTGTGGTGATGCGCGCTCATCACTTCCCCCTCCACGGTGTCCCCAGTGAGTCAGGTCGGTGCTGCCGACCGGGGCTCCACCTGGCAACACGCACGAGGAGCGGAATGACCGGCCAACGGACCCCCACACCCCCGCACCCCGACGCTGGACGCTACGAGATCCGGCTCACGGGACACCTCGACGCGCACTGGGCGGCCTGGTTCGACGGACTGAGCCTGAGCCGCGAGGCCGACGGAACCACCGTCATCGCCGGGCAGATCGCCGACCAGGCGGCACTCCACGGCGTGCTCCAGCGAATACGCGACCTTGGCCTGCCCCTCGTCTCGGTGGCGCGCTTCGAGGGCGAAGGACCCAAACCGACCGGCGCCGAAGCCGAGTAGCCGACTACCCAAGGAGAAGCACAACGATGATCACCACGCGTATCCAAACCACGACCCGCCTGTTCATCGCCACCATTTCGCTAGCGGCGGTTGCCCTTGCTTTCGTTGCCGCTCCCGCCGCCGGCGCGGCTGGCCTCCGTAACTGCGTCGACATCACCGGCCCGCAGTCGGGTCGCGCCGGGTGCTACGAGGATGTCTGGGCGGACGGCGTCGAGTACCGGATGACCTTCTCGAACACCCGGTTCAGCGGCGCGACCCCGAAGGAACTCGACCCCTTCTACGTGCTTGCAGCACAGACGGACAGGCCGCAGGGCGCGCCACCGAACACGTTCTCGCATGACCACGTCGTCCGGGCAGTCCCCAGCCAGAACAACGGCACCTACAGCGTCCAGATGCAGGGCTTCTTCGTCCTGTGCAGCGGCCAGGGCATCGTCAGCGGCGCCTGCGTCCCGGCCTGGACCTCGCTTGGCGGGGATCCCATGCCGTTCGCGAAGAGCGTCGACGGCCAGCCACTCACGTCCACCGAGGCGATCGAGTCGGCCGCGAACGCCGGCGATCTCGCGCTGATCAACCTCGGACCCGGCGCCGTGGTCGTCGGGGCGGTCACACGCGGCAACTGACCAGTCCTCGCTTCGGGGCGGGCGACTTGTCGCCCGCCCACCCAGCCACCGCATCAAACGAAAGGAAACCCGACATGGCGAACGAACGAATCCCAACAACGAAATCGAGCCGCACGAGCACCATGCGAAAGACCGCATTCGTCGCAGGCCTGCTCTATCTGATCACCTATCTCGCCATCCCGACCGTCGCGCTCTACGGCCCTGTCCTGAGCGATCCGGGATTCGTCGTGAGCACCGGCAGTGACACCGGCATCCTCTGGGGCGCCTTCCTCGAGCTGATCGTCGCCTTCGCCAACGTCGGGACCGGCGTGGTGCTGTTCACGGTGCTCAAGCGCCAGAACGAGGGTGTCGCGCTCGGGTTCGTGACCTCTCGACTCTTCGAGTCCGCCGTCATCGTCGTCGGGATCATCAGCGTTCTGTCTGTCGTGACCCTGCGACAGGAAGCTGCCACGATCCCTGGCGCCGATTCGGCCGCTTTCGTGGCCATCGGACAGTCGCTCGTCGCGATCCACGACTGGTCGTTCCTCGTCGGACAGACCCTCCTGCCGGGCATCAACGCCGTTCTGCTTGGCTCGCTGTTCTATCGATCCGGCCTCGTGCCTCGCATCATCCCGCTGATGGGCCTCGTCGGAGGCCCCCTCATGATCTCGTCCGCGCTCGGACAGGTCGTCGGCATCAACGAGCAGATCTCGGTATGGTCCGGCATCGCGCTCGTGCCGATCTTCCTCTGGGAGCTCACCCTCGGCCTCTGGCTGGTCTTCAAGGGCTTCCGCAAGGACGCCCCGCTGATGCTCGAGGCTGCCGGCGAAGTGGCGAGCCCTGATGCCCTGGCGGGCGTCACCCGCTCGTCGATCGGCGTCGCGTCCAAGGCGGGCGCGGCATGACGGCCGTTCGGGAGCGGGCCCCGCGGACCCCGCCGCGGTTCGTCATCCGCATCGCCTGGATGCTCCATCGCACGGCCCATCGGCTCACCGGGCGCAGGTTCGGCCTCGCCCGGCCGAAGACCGGCAGCAAATTCGGGATGCTCCGACTCGCCACGGTCGGACGACGCTCAGGTCAGCCGCGCATGGCGATCGTCGGGTACTTCGAGGACGGCCCGAACCTCGTCACACTGGCGATGAACGGCTGGGGCCGTTCGGAGCCGGCGTGGTGGCTCAACCTCCAGGCCCAGCCCGACATCACGGTCGGACTGGCCGATGGGGCGCGGGCCGTCCGGGCCCGTGCCGCGACCGGCGCAGAGCGCGAGCGGCTGTGGGCCAGGTTCGCCGACTTCCCCGGCTGGGGCGACGACATCGACGCCCTCGCCACGCGGCGATCCGCCGAGACCGCCGTGGTCGTGTTCGAGCCGCGTACCCACGTACCGCCCAACGGCATGGTGGCGCCGTGACCAGCTTGACCGGCGCCTAGCGCAGGGCCGTTCCCACGACGATGCCGATCCCATACGTGATCAGGGCCGCCGACGCACCGAAGGCGAGCTGTCGCAGTCCGGACCGGACAGGATGGATCCCGGTCAGACGGGTGATCCCGGCGCCGAGGCCGATGAGGGCCAGGCCGCTAAGGCAGGCCGCCGCGACGAGGGCGACCTGGCCATCGATCAAGAGGAACGGCAGCAGTGGGATCAGGGCTCCGAGCGCGAACAGGACGAGCGAGGTGCCACCGGCGACCCATGCCGATCCGCCCAGATCGTCCGGGTCGAACCCCAGCTCCTCGCGCGCCATGGTGTCGAGGGCGAGCCGCGGATCGGACCGAACCATGTGGTCGGCCAGATCGGCTGCCATCCGCGACGGGATGCCCTTTCGCTCGTAGATCCCGCGTAACTCGGCGACCTCCGCATCCGGCGAGGCGGCGAGCTGACCCGCCTCGATCCGCAGTTCGTTCGCGAGGAGTTCGCGGGCGCTCTGGACCGAGAGGTACTCGCCCAATGCCATGGAAAGCGACCCAGCGGCAAGGCCGGCCAGACCGGCGACGACGATCGCCTGGTGCGGAGCACCCGATCCGGCAACGCCCATCACCAGGCACAGATTCGAAACCAGGCCGTCCGTTGAGCCGAGTACGCCCGCCCGAAGGGCGTTGCCATGCCTGGCTCGACTCGCCTCCGGAGTCGAACCAGGGATCTCTGCATCCGTCACGGCATCCACCCTTTTGTGGGTCCGAGGTATCGGGACTTGCAGAACGCGACGTAGCTCACGCCGTCGTGCGCCGGATCACGCCGGCGCGCTCAACGGGCGCTCTGGCATTCCGCTCACGGTCTCGCGGGCGGAGCCCGTCAACCCGAAACCCAGAAGGACGGCGGCGCTCGCCGTGACCGCACCGAAGATCGCGATCGGCGGGACTTCGACGGCGATCCCGCCCGCAGCCTCGAAGGCGAAGATCGCGAGGACCGAGAGTCCAAGGATGACGAGGAACGCGAGCCCTGCCGCGGCGCCTGCCGGCCCACGACGGTCACGCCGGATCATCCAGGCGCCGGACAGGCCGATCAGCGGGACGGCGAACGCGAGATCGAGCGAATACACGGGGCTCGTCGGAAGGCCCAGGTCCGACACGGCCATCGGCAGTCGGCCGCTGGTGATCGCGCCGGCGATCTGGCTGAGCCACAGCATCGCGAAGAGGCCGGCGACGACGATGAGGAACCCGCCGGTGGTCCGACGCGGGAACCGGAACCCGGACGCGAGGTCGAGGGCCGCGTCGTCGAGGCCGAAGACGGTCAGGACGAGCGACCACGTCGCGAGACCGAGGATGGCGATATGGACCGGCGTCATCGGGTCGATCACGACCGAGAACGCGTAGATGGCATAGGAATAGGCGAGATAGCCGAGGGCGGCGACGGCCACCAAGCGTCCGCCAACGGAGCCAGCACGAGCGCGCCACAGCCCGAACGCCAGGGCCGGCACCGCGACGATCAGCGTCACGAGGTCGGTGGCGCGGGCTTGTCTGATCCCCTCGTCAGTGTCTCGATAGAGCCCGGACACCACGAGACCGGCGATCGCCGCGATCGCGGCGAGCGGCAGGACAACCAGCGCCAGTCGATCGGCGAACTTGATTCTCGGGGTCATGTCTTCTCCAGGGTCTTCGAGGCTTGACGTTGGGTGCGGCCGGCTGTCGCCTGCAGCCCCACGACAGGATCAGATGTGCGTCGCGATGTTGCGATGCATCTGGGGCAGCCCGACGTCCAAGAGCCAGCGGATGGCGACCAGCAGGATCACGGCGCCGAGGATCCCGTAGATGGCCTGGAGCGGCGGCTCGTTGCTGTAGCCGATGATGGCTACTTCGACGGCGACCCACACGAGCAGCCCGGCCCCCACGATGAACGCGGCGACGGGAGCCAGCGGGTGACGCATCCATGCCAGGCGGGCCCCGACGAGTGGCCCGAATCCCAGCACACCGAACAGGATCATCCCGGGCACGAAGTAGGTGTCAAAGGGCGAGCCGGCGAGCGCCGACAGCGGCAGCGGCAGGATCTCGCCCCTCGGGGCGAGCATGAGGATCAGGCCACCCCCGAGCGCACCGATGCTCAAGACCACCTCGAGCGCGAGCGCGCTCTTCGCGACTCGGCTCAATGGTTCTCTGGTTCGATCGAACTGCATGGGGTGACCTCCCGGTTCGTGCGGCCCGAACGTCGCGCCGTTGGGTACCGATCAACGGTGCCTGTCGATCGACCGTTCCGATAGAGCCATCTGGTCCATCGATTCGGGCTGCCCGGCCCTGTAGCGCACCGGGTCCAGAGGCGAACCTGTTCGTGGCGCATCAGGAGGCATCGTGCCAGCGGCGCCATTCAGTCGGCACACCTTGGAGGAGAAGCCATGTTCGTGATCGAACGCCTGGTCGCCGCCACCGCCCTGTTTGTGGCCGCGCACTTCGCGATGGGTTTTCTCAATCCGAGCGCAGGTGGAAGCGGCGGCGCTCTGATCTTTCCCTTCGCGAGCAACGCAGGGTCGCGTTGGGCATTCGGGGCGCTCGACGGCGGACCGTTCGTCCTGCTCATCCCGCTGATGATCGGCCTCGCCGGAATCGCCGTACTCGCCTTCTTCCTCGGAGTCCTCGCGACCTTCGGCCTGGCGGTCCCCACGAACCTCTGGCGGCCGCTGGTCCTCATCGGCGTCGCCTGCTCCGTGACGCTCCTCGTCCTCCACCCGAGCGTTTGGGTCCTGTTGCCCCTGGCGCTCGATGCCGGCCTGGCGTGGGTGGCCTGGACCTCGGCCTGGACGCCGAGCGCCGCCTAGCCAACCACGGCGCCAGTCGACCAAGACACGTTGAAAGAGGACCTCATGCACGCCCCCATTTCGCGGCCAGTCGATCGACAACCACCCGTCCGGCCAGATGGCGTGCCTGCGGCACCGGCGTGGGGCATGAACCGGCGGCTGTTCCTCAAGCGGGTCGGCGTGGGCGCCGGCGCGGTGGTCATCGTTGCGAGTGGCGGCCTGACCTGGCGAGCGCTCGATCAGAGAGTGTTCGCTCCCGGCACCGGGCCGGCCTACGAGCCGTGGGACCTCGACCTGTCATCCCGTGACCCGATGAGCCTGGTTGGCGCGGCCATCCTGGCAGCCAACGCCCACGACAGCCAGCCGTGGGTCTTCAGGGTCGCGCCAGAGCAGATCGACCTCTTCGCGGAGACGGGACGCTCGATGGGCGCGATGGATCCGCTCGGTCGGGAGATGTACCTGTCGCTCGGCTGCGCCCTGGAGAACCTTGTGTTGGCCGCCAAGGCCCATGGCTACCGCGCCGATGTCCGACTCATGCCAACGCCTGGGGACCCGACGCACGTCGCATGGGTCGCGATCGCTCCTGGTCCCACGGAGCCGTCGGCCCTGTACGACGCGATCCCGCTGCGACATACCAACCGGGCGGCGTACGGAAGCGACCGACTAGTCGCGCCAACGTTGCTCGACGAGATCGCGGCGCTTGCCGACGCCCCTGAGGTCTCGTTGGCGTGGTTGTCGACGGACGAGGAAAAGGCCCTGTTCAGCCGACTGACGATCGAGTCGACGGCGGCGATCATCGTTGACGCGGACCAAGCCCGAGATGACTTCGCCTGGTATCGCCAGGATCGCGCTGAGATCGACCGCCGTCGAGACGGGATCACGATGGATGCTGGTGGGTTGGGCGACATCCAACGCGTCCTCGTTCGGTTGTTGCCCCCGTCGAGCCAGGCCACCATGCAGCAGGGCTGGCTTGATGCCACTCGCGGCCGTCAGGTCTCGACGGCAGCGGCCTTCGGGATCGTCACGGTTCGCGATGCAACCGACCAGCGCCAGCGCCTGATGGCCGGCCGTCTCCTGCAGCGCATCCATCTGTACGCGACGACGAAGGGTCTGGCCCTGCAGCCCCTCAATCAGATCTTCGAGCGGGCCGACCGTGAGGCATCCGCACAGCTGGCACCAATGTTCACGGAAGCCGTCCGTGGCTTGAGCCCTGACGGATGGGACGGCGTCACGGCGTTCCGGATCGGTTACCCGGAGTCGGCCGCGTCCAGGTCGCCGCGTCGACCGATAGAGGATGTGATCCGGACTTGATCGACTCGAGCCGAGGGCGACCTCGCGCCGCGGATCGGCGAGCGCGCTCGCTCACGGGGCGGTGTCTTCTCGACCGGGGACACGTGTCTCGATCGCGGGGGGAAGGACCGGGCCGCCATCGACTCCACCGGACTGGATCAGCTCGGCCAGCCGATGTTTCGGGTAGTCGGTCTCGAGCTGGTCGGATGCGGTCGTGACCGCCGCTTCGAGGTCGTCGCCGCAGGGCTGCTGTTCGCGTCGCCATTCCTCGATGTAGTCATCGTAGGAGCTCTTGCCGGCGCGCGCGGCGGCCTTGTCGATGGCGGCCTGGAAGCGCGGGTGGAGGATCTGCGTGCTCTGCCGTCGACCATCGCGGGCGAGGACCTGCGCCGGGATGTCCCGCCACCAGATGACCGTCAGCGTGCCCATCGGTCAGGCGCCTCCCAGGATCGCGTTCTGGATGGTGGGGGCGAGGTCACCGTAGCCAGTCATGCGGCGCTCGAAGGCCAGGCCGAGCGTCGCGGCGGCGGCCTCCGCCTTCGCGGTCAGGCCCGGGTCGTCGGTCTGGGCGAGGTAGACCAGCCGACGGTAGCTCCCGAAATAGTCCGCCATGAGTTCTGGATGACGGTCGAGGCCAAGCCCGACCAGGACGAGCGTCTCGAACTGCCGAGCGAGGAAGTCGGTCAGGTAGAAGGTCCCGAGCTCCTCGTCCTGCATGGCGGCGTAGGTGGCCGAACCCGCGTAGAACTCGTAACAGTGCGCACCGGCGATCCGTTCCACGCCCTCGCGCTCGAGCACCGCGTCGAGCGCCCCACCGGTGCCGCAATCCGCGTAGGCCACGAAGATCCGCACATCCGGACCGAATTCGTCACGGGTCTTGACGATGCGCTTCGCGACCGCGTTCGCGATCAGGTTCGGACGCATGTGGAGACGCGCGTCGACGCAGTGGACCTTGACCCCGGGCAGACCTCTCGTCAGGACCAGCAGCTCGCGGGCGAGCGCCCCGCAACCGATGACGACGACGCGCGGCGTGTCAGGCGACGCGGGCACCTCATCGGGTCGCCCACTGCCTGCCGGCACGGAAGCGTCGTCGCGCAACAAGTGGTCTACCCTCCGCCCGGTCGCGCGGCGCGCGTGTAAACGAGCACCGTGCGCTCGTAGGTGATCACCGTCTCGTCGCGCTGATTGAACCCGCGAGTCCGGACGCGGACCAGGCCCTGGCCCGGGCGGGACCGCGACGGCCGCGCTTCGAGCACCTCGGACTCGGCGTAGATCGTGTCCCCTGCGAACACCGGCGCCGTGAGCTTCACCTCGTCCCAGCCGAGATTCGCCACCGCGTTCTGGCTCACATCGGGCACGGACAGACCCGTCACGATCGCGAGGGTGAGCGTGCTGACCACGAGCGGACGTCCGAATTCGGTACGCGACGCGTAGTCCGCGTTGAAGTGGATGTCGTGCGTGTTGTTGGTCAGCAAGGTGAACCAGGTGTTGTCGGTCTCGGTGATCGTCCGGCCGTGGGCGTGACGGTAGACGTCCCCGACCGTGAAGTCCTCGAAATAACGACCCTCCCATCCGCGAGCCGGTTCAGCCATCCCGAGGTCCTCCGTCGCGGGCCGCGTAGGCGAGCGATGCCTCGCGTGTTTCCGCCGCGTCGATGACGCCCAGGGCTCGAGCCCGGTCGGGGTCGAAGCGGCCGACGGCCGTGGCTCGCCGGAGCACCACCCGCGCGTGCCGGTCCGTGGCCCGGTCGCTCATCACCCCGGCGATCATCGTGGCGCCCTGATCCGCCGCGACTGCCGCACCATACGCCTCCAGCTTGGCGGCCTCGTCTTCGAGGCCCTGGTCGGATCGGCCCAAATCGTCGGCGAGCAGGACCGCGAACAGTTGCGCGGGGTGACCGACCCATTTGCCGAGCATCCCGAGCCCGGCCGCGCGGACGGCATCGTCGTAGACCAGCCGCATCCGATCGAGCCAGCGCGTCCGATTCGACGCTTCGTCGAGGTTCGGATCGGCGACCGGGTAGTCGAGGGTCATGCCGTCGATGGCCGGCAC
>JAXDKY010000047.1:0-2901 GCA_034666885.1 Chloroflexota bacterium | reverse complement strand
GACACCAGGCCGATCCCTCGTCACCGGCCGTGCCCTCGCCGATATCGTGCGCGCCGCGACCCTCGGCTCATACGGCGTCAGCGCGTTCGCCGGCGGACCGCTGACTCGACTGCTGGCCCGCCTCGGGCTGGCGCAGCCGGGCCTGACGATCCGCTTCGACGATGGCATCGACATCGACCTCGACCTGACCGTCGCCCTCGGGGTCCCCGTCGCGGAGGTGGCGCGCCAGGTCGACTCCGCCATCCGCTACGCCGTCCGCGGGGCGCTTGGCCAGGAAGTCGGTCGCATCGCCATCCACGTCGACGGGCTCCATGTCCCGGCCGACGGCGCCCTGCCGTCCGGTCCCGACGCCCTGCCGATGGGTATCCGGCCACGCGACCTCGCCGACAGCGGCACGGACGTCGCCTAGATGGCCCGTCGGGCCTGCGACGGGAATGGACTGCTGGATGCCTTTCGAGCGGCGGTCGCCAACCTCGAAGCGCACGTCGACGAGGTCAACGGACTGAATGTCTACCCGGTGCCGGACGGGGACACCGGTTCGAACATGCTCGCGACGGTGAAGGCGGCCCTCGAAGAGGCCGAGTCCGTGGCCGGCCAGCCAGCCGACCGGATCGCCGCCGCCATCAGCTTCGGGGCGCTCATGGGCGCGCGGGGCAACTCCGGCGTCATCACGAGCCAGATCTTCCGGGGCATGGCCGAGGGTCTCGGCGGGAAGCGGCGGTTCAACGGCCTGGACCTGGCCCACGCCCTGACCGAGGGGGCGCGGACCGCCTATGCCGCAGTCGCCAAGCCGGTCGAAGGGACGATCCTGACGGTCATCCGCGAGTCGGCGGCAGGTGCCGTGGAGACCGCGGAGCACGACAACGACATCGAAGCCGTGCTTGGCGCGACCCTCGCTGCCGCGGAGCGGTCCGTCGCGAAGACGCCGAGCTTGCTGGCCATCCTGCGCGAGGCCGGGGTCGTCGATGCCGGCGGACAGGGCCTCTACCGCCTGTTCCAGGGCGCGCTGCTGCATCTCCTCGGGAAGGCACCGGTCACGACCGGACGACGGCAAGAGGCCGCGGGGGTGAAGCCATCGACCCTGGTGGCGCACGCCGACGAGGGGTTCGGCTACGAGACCATGTTCCTGCTCCAGGCCGTTGGGCACGCACCGCTCGACGTCGACGCCATCCGCGATCACCTCGAGACCATCGGTGAATCCGTGCTCGTGGCGGGCGATGGGCGCGCGCTCAAGGTCCATGTCCACAACGAGCGACCCGACGAGGTCATCGGGTACGGCCTGGGCCTCGGCTCGTTGAGCCGGATCTGCGTCGATAACCTCGACAACCAGGCCCGCGACGTCCGCGAGACGCGCGCCGCGGCCTTCACGGCCGGTGCCCCGACGGAGACCAACGGTGGGGCGCCCCCCGCGGCGGCGACCCGGCCGGGTTCGGTGCCCGCGGCCGTCGAGGTCTCGGGCAACGGCGCCCAGGCACCCGCCCTCGCCGTGATCGCGGTCGCGGCCGGTGACGGCCTGGCCGCCATCTTTCGCGACTTCGGGGTCGCGGCCGTCGTCCGGGGCGGCCAGTCGGCGAACCCGAGCACGGGTGAGTTGTTGGAGGCCGTGCGCGCCATCGATGCCCGTGAGGTCCTGCTCCTCCCCAACAACCCGAACGTCGTCCTCGCCGCCCGCCAGGTCGCCCAGATGACCGAGCGACCCGTGTCGGTCGTGCCCACCCGCAACGCCGCCGAGGGCTTCGCCGCTCTCCTGGCCCTCGACCCGCAGATGAACGCTGCTGCCAACGTCGGACCGATGACCGAGGCCGGGCGGTCGATCCAGAGCCTGGTCGTCACGGAAGCCGTTCGCGACGCGAAGATCGGGGGTCGCAAGGTCAAGCGCGGCCAGACGATCGCGCTCGACCCCGACGACGGGCTGGTGGCAGTCGATAACGACCGCGAGAAGTCGGTGCTCGCTGCGATGAAGGCGCTCAAACCGGGCTACGAGCTAGTCACGATCTTCTACGGCGACGGAGCCGACCTGGCGGAGGCGGAGGCGATGGCACGCAAGATCGGCGCCGTCGAGCCGGGCGCGGAGATCGAGGTCCGGCATGGCGGCCAGCCTTTCTACCGGTACCTGATCTCGGCGGAGTAGGCGGGTCGATGGCGAGACCCGCGACCGCGAAGAAGGCACCAGCCCCGGCCGTCCCGCCCCCGCCCACGGACCCGGTCGAGCTCCTGGAGACGCCACTGGCGCGCTCCGGCCTGGCCGCCGGCGCCCAGCTCCGTCGTGCCGGGATCCGGCTCGACTTCTACACGGTCCGCGATCTGCTGTTCCACCTGCCGCGGCGTTACGACGACCTGCGCGAGATGCGCGTGATCCGCGACCTGTATATGGAGCAGGACGGCACGGTCGTGTCGGTCAAGGCGACGGTCGGCGACGTGCGCGTCGAACCCGGCTTTCGCGGGCGCATCCAGCGCACGATCGCGCGCCTCGAGGACGACACCGGCAGTATCGACGCGACCTGGTTCGGCCGGCGCTTCATCGAGCGGCGCCTGCCGATCGGGGGTGACGTCGTCGTGTCTGGCAAGGTCAAGCACTTCGGGCGGAAGCTGACCCTCGACAATCCCGAGTTCCAGGTGCTCGCCGGGGAGACCGAGGTCCTGCACGCCGGGCGGATCGTGCCGGTCTACCCGCTCACCGCGGGCCTGCCGGCCGCCCGCCTCCGGACCGCGATCCGCGAAGCCATCGACAAGGCGGGCTACGCCTATCCGGAGTACCTGCCGGCGTCCATCCTGGCCGAGGAGCGGCTGGCGCCGATCGCCCGGGCTGTCGAGGAAGCCCACTACCCGGAGAGCTTCGAGGCGCGCGACGCGGCCCTGGAGCGCCTCGCCTTCGATGAGCTCCTCGCACTCCAGCTCGGG
>JAXDKY010000046.1:0-6334 GCA_034666885.1 Chloroflexota bacterium | reverse complement strand
CGCGACGACCTGGCCGCCGACAAGACCGTGTTCCAGGAGATCACCCAGGGCGCCGAGATCATCACCGTCGGCAAGCGCGAGCTCCCGGCCCGTGCCTACGTCTCGTCGTTCAACTTCCGCGGCACCGACCAGCAGAAGCTCGTGGGCCAGCTCTCGGGCGGCGAACGGAACCGCGTCCACCTCGCCAAGCTGCTCCAGTCGGGCGGCAACGTCCTGCTCCTAGACGAGCCGACGAACGATCTGGACGTCGACACGCTGCGCGCATTGGAGGCAGGCCTCGAGACGTTCCCGGGCTGCGTCGTCGTGATCAGCCACGATCGCTGGTTCCTGGACCGGATCGCGACGCACATCCTCGCCTTCGAGGGCGACAGCCAGGTCCGCTTCTTCGAGGGCAACGTCTCCGACTACGAAGCGTTCCGCCACAAGGAGCTGGGAACGGCGGCGGACCAGCCCCATCGCATCCGCTACAAGCGACTCGTCGCGTAACGATGGCGAGAGTCAGGATTCGTGAGCCTCAGGCTGGCGCGATGATCGTCGTGCGGTACACGATGGTGCTGTCAGGCGCGATCGCCAGCACGGTCGCCGTCGAGGTGCCGCCGGCCGCGGGCTCGTAGGCGATGGCGTAAACGGTCTTGTCCGGACCGACCGCGATCGACCAGAACTCCGCTCCGGCTCGCTTGAGCCCGACTGGCCAGCCGGCACGCACTCGACCGTCCGGCCCGACCGCGACGAGGCTGCCACCGACGGACGATCTGTGCGCTTGCAGCGCAAGGTAGACCGTGCCGTCCGGCCCGACAATGGGCGCGAGCGGGCCGGGACAATACCCAGCTTCGTGCTCGAACTCGGCGCCCGGGCGAGGGTGGACGAGCGGATCCGGGAGGGTGAACGGCCAGCCCTTCGCCGTATCGAGATTGCGGTTCACGGCGAAGACTGTGTCATCGACATCGCTGTACTCGACGATGAGCCCGTTTCTATCCGAGGGCATCAGCGGCGACAGAACGGCCGTCGACTCACACCCTCCCGTCTGGTCGGTCGCCGGATCTGCGGCCGCGAACGGCAGCGGAACCGAACCGGTGTCGAACACCATCAGCACGCGACTCGTTCGGTCGGCTGGGTGTGCCGACAGCACCCAGATATTCCCATCGGCGTCGAATGAGACACCGGACGCCACACCAACGACTGCGGTCGGGAAACGAGGCAGGACCCCGTCCATGTCGAACGCCGTGATCTGGCTCTTCGCTTCTGAGCGAAACCCAGGTGTGACCGAGTAGGCCGCGCCATCGGGCCCGATGGCGACCATCGGGCAACACTCGGACTTCGGCATGACGACGCCATTCGTCGTGACTCCGGCGGCATCGATCGATAGCAAGAACCATTCCGCCGGCGATTCCTCGTCCTCGGTGTCGATTGCGACGTTCGCGAGGACTCGCAGGGAGTCGCCGATGAGCCTGCCCGTGACGACGGGGTCGTCGATCTCCACCGGCCATCCGGGGAGCGCGCGCCCGGAGTCGTCAAACGCGAACGCCCGGCCCGAGTCCTGCCCACCGGTGGTGTTCTGCAGCGTGCAGAGCATCCGAACCGAGCCGTCGGCGACTGGCATCGGTGCGGCGCAGTACGTCGCACCGTGCAGCGTCACCGGCCACCCTGGTGCCGATCGACCCCCGGAATCGAAGCGCGTCAGAACGGTCGAACCCGGAGCGCGCGATGGGACCTCGACGTACAGATGTCCGTCCCGCGTGGGCGCCATCAGCACAGGGTTCTCCGACAGCTCCCGCGCGGAACCGCGAACCAGGATCTGCGAGGTCGCGGGCGGAGCGGACGTCGGCGCCACGCTGGCCGGCGGCGTTTTGGGCGATGGCGAGGGCAGATCGCTCGGGACCGGGGCGATGCTGGCCGAGCCGGTAGATGGGGCGGGGCTGGTGGATGCGGGTGGGCTGGCCGTTGGCGAACACGCGCCGGCCGCCATCAAGCTGACGATGATCGTGGCGATCAGTCGGCGCGGTTCGGGCATTGGGGCGACTCCTCTTCCTGGCACTGGTAGCCATGAGACGCATGGTTGGCTGGCCCGCTACCGCGGTGTCGGCCAAACGACATCCGCCCGACGAAAGAATGAACCCGCGACCGTTGCGCTCCGCCATAACGTGTAGGCGACCAGATCGGTCGCCCGGGAAAGGAGCGAAGCGTGCAGGCGGAGCTCGTCGACAGGGCGCGACGCGGAGACCGCGAGGCCTTCAGCGTCCTGGCCGCCGGCGCCGTCGATCGGTTGTACGCGATCTCGCGCCTCATCCTCCGCGATACCGAACTCGCCGAGGATGCGACCCAAGAGGCTCTGGTCCGTGCATGGCGCGATCTGCCGACGCTTCGCGACGTCGAGCGGTTTGACGCCTGGCTGTACCGGCTGATCGTCCGAGCCAGCACCGACGTCGGCCGTCACCGCCGGCGGTGGCGAGCCGAGGTGACGATCCTGCCAAACGAGCCGTCCCAGTCCGATGGCACGTCGGCACTCGCCGACCGCGATCAGCTCGAGCGCGGGCTACGGCGGCTCACCGGTCCGCAACAGACGATCCTTGTCCTGCATTTCTACGTCGGCCTGACTCCCAGTGAGGCGGCCGATGCTCTCGAGATCCCCGTCGGGACCGCAAAGTCCCGGCTCCACAACGCCATCGAGGCGCTGAAGGCGGTCATGGCCGCCGAAGCGCGCTCCTCGGTCGGCGCCGTGCGGGAGGGCCGGATGGCATGACTGCCAACGACAGCCTCGAACGCCGGATCACCGACCACTACGCCGCCGAGGCGCCGCCGCGAGCTCCCGACTGGGTGCTCGGGTCGACCCTCGACGCCATCGATGCGACACCACAGCGGCGCGTCCTCATCCGCGTGCCGCGGAGGTTCCCGAACATGAACAACTTCGCCAAGGTGGCGATCGCGGCCGTGGTCGTGATCGCCGTCGGGGCGGTGGGCCTGAGCGTGCTCAGGCCTCCTACCTCGTCCGGCTTGGGCGGTCAGCCCGGCGCCAGCCCGTCCGCTTCCGCTTCCACGCCCGGCACGTCCCCGGGCGACTCGCGCAAATCGCCTCCCGCATTGACGGGGACGTACACGTCGGCTCGCTATGGCTTCACGATCGCATACCCGGCCGGCTGGGTGACCCGCCCCGCGACCGACACGTGGACGACAGGCGTCCCCGATTTCGGCTCCACAACGGGGGATGTCATCTACGACCCTGCCCTCCAGGACCACCTCTGGATCATGGTCGCCTCGCAGCCGCTGGCCGACGGCAAGACCGCAACGCAGTGGGTCGCCGACCTGCTAAGTGGGCTCGGTGGGGGCGGCCTCTGCGATGGAACACCGGTGCCCGTCACGATCGATGGCAACGACGGACGTCAGTGCGGTTCGCCGGCCGCTGCTGTCGCGGCCGGGGGTCGAGGCTACGCGATCGTCCTGTACGTCTCGCTCGACGATCCGTCGGTCGCCGCCGCCTACGATCAGGCGTACTTCGACGAGATCCTCGCGACGCTCAAGCTCCAGCCGCAGAACGCGGTCGATTCCGTGCCGTCGGCGTCGCCCTGAGGTCTCGCTTCTCGTGGCCTAGCGGCCGCCCTGCGACAGACGGAGGCCCGGGCCAGCCCTTCGAGGGGCCGGCCCGGGCCGTTGAAAACCGCGTCAGCGAGCGGCCAAGACCTCGCGCAGGGTCGCAGCGAAGGCATCGGGTTCGCCCTGCTGGCCGTGCTCGCCGCCGAGGAAACCGGCGTGGCCGCTCGGGAAGGTGACCGGGGTCGTGCCGAGCTTCTCGGCCACGGCCTCGCCCCCGCGATGCGCCATCTCCCCTTCCGATTCAGCCCCGACGCCGATCACGAGGCGGGTCGAGGCGCTTCGCAGCGCACCGAAGTCGGGCTCGTAGTGGGTGCACGTGATGATGTTCTGGAAGAGCAACGCGTCGGTCCGCGTGCCGTCGTCCACAGCCGACATCCCGAACATCGCAGGATCGGGCGCAGGCTGGGCGAGGAACTCGGCCGTGATCGGGCCCTTGTAGCTGACGATGCCGATGAACCTGGCCATCGCGGGGCCGAAGCCACTGCGCTGGTAGGTATCGGCGATGTCCTCGCACGCGGCGAGCGCGAACTCCCGATCCGGGACCACGGCCGCGGCCGGGGGCTCATGGGCGACGAGCGTCCGAACGTCCTGCGGGTGCGCCGCAACGAGGGCCAGCGCATTGATAGCGCCGCCGCTGCTCGCGAACAGGTCGACCGGGCCGCCACCGAGGGCCACGATGATCCGATGCACGTCGTCGGCGTGCTGCTCGGGGGTGGACTCCGTGGTGGGATCGGCCTTGATGCTGCGCTCGACGCCGCGCGGGTCGTAGGTGACGACCGTGCGATCGGGGAAGTGGCTCACCAGGGTGCCGAACCCGGAGGCGCCCATCGGCGACCCGATGATGAAGAGGATGGGCTCCGTGCTCGAGTCGTTCGGGCGGATGTCATAGGTCAGCGTGGCGCCGGGCGCCTCGAGGGTTTGCGTCGTGGGCTCCGTCATCGTGGTCATGGTGGTCTCCTGTGGGATCTCGGTGAGTCTCGTTCTGTAGACCGATCGCGGGATCGAAACTCATCGGCCCGGTCGGTATCGCGTACTGAGGGTCAGGCTCGGGAACCGACCTGCTCGGCCAGGATGGCATCGATCTGGCCAACGGCCTCCGTCAGGCCTTCGACCATGCCCATAGCGACAAGCTGCTCCATCGCCGCAGGCGTCGGGAACCGGCTCTGGATCGACATCCGGGTGCGCCCCGCCCCGACGTCCGCGATGGCCACGTGCACGGTCGTCTCCGGAAAATCGAGGTTCGGCGTGCCGTCCTCGTTCGCGAAGAGGTCGCGAAACGAGAGGCTGCGTGGAGGGTCGACCTCGAGGATCTGCCAAGAGCCCGGGGCCTTCTCGCCGTTCGGCCCGGTCATGACGTACGCGACGTGATCGCCGGGCGTCAGGCCGTGCTCGGTGAACTTGGCCGGGTAGGTCGGCGGGCCCCACCAGCGCTCGAGCTGGCGCGGATCCGCCCACAGCTGCCAGACGCGCTCGGGCGTCGCGTCGAACTCGGCGGTGAGGTCGAGGGTCAGCTTGTCGGTGTCCTTCTGGACGTTCGTCACGGTCATGCGGATCGCTCCTTGGTGTCGTTGATCAGGTCGGTCATGCGGTCGATCCGCCCCCGCCATAGCTCCTCGTATCGATCGAGCAGGCGTCTGGCGACGCCAAGACGCTCGATGTTGGTGCGGACGACCTTGCGCCGTCCGTGCCGCTCCTTGGAGACCAGTCCCGCCCGCTCGAGCACCGCGACGTGCTTCTGCACGGCCGCGAAGCTCATCGGGTAATGCAGCGCCAGCTCGGCGACGCCTTCGTTACCGGCGATCGCTCGACTGACGATGTCGCGCCGTGTGACGTCGGCGAGGGCGCCGAACACGCGGTCGATCTCGGGGGTGGCTTCCATAGATACAACCATACGGTTGTATTACGAACCTGTCAACCCGACGGCGTTCTGACCTCGTAGGCGCGCCAGATGTAGACCGGCTCGAGACCGTGGCTCCCCAGCGCGATTGCCAACTCCCCGTCGTGATAGGCGTCGTGGGTGAACAGCCGCTGGAGGATCGACGTGCGCGAATGGACCTGGCGCTCCGCGCCGAAGAACCGCTCGAACTCCTCGCCGAGCATGTCCGGCGTCCAGCGGTCCAGGACGTGATCGATGATGGCGAAGGTGGTGGTCAGCGCAGCGACGAGCTCGGCGGAATCGCGCGGGTGCGACGGGTCGTCCTCCCATCCTTTGTCCGTGGCGGCCGGCCACGGCGTGGACTCCGCGCCGGGTTCGCCGAGGATCTGGCACAACCAGTACACGCGGGTCGCCGCCAGGTGCCCGGCGATCGCCCAGATCGGCCAGTGCTCCGCCGATGCCTGCATCGCGAGCTGTTCGCCGGTCAGGGGCTCGATGGCCTCGATGAGCCGGCGGTTGTACTGGGGCCAGCGGTCGTAGAACGCGCGGATCGACATCGTCGGAGTCTACCGACCGGTCGCTGGCGGACCGACCGCAGATTTTGGGGGCTCATCGGTCGAACGACCGATGCCGGCGTGCTATGCCGCGGTAATCCTTTGGCTCTCGCCCAAACAGGCGAACCACCACAACGAAGAGGGCTCGCCGTGTCGATTCCATTCTTTCGAAAGCGCCGGCCGTCACCATCGATGTTCCTGGCGGTCGTGTCGTTGCTGATCGCCAGCGCCAGCGTCGCTTATGCGGCCGTTCCCGATAGCGCCGGGGTGATCCACGGTTGCATCACCACCAGGACGGGTGCGCTCCGCCTCATCG
>JAXDKY010000045.1:0-4383 GCA_034666885.1 Chloroflexota bacterium | reverse complement strand
CGGAGCTCGCCCGGCGCTACGTGGCCGCACCCGACGGGCCCGACGGCGATGCGACCCGCCAGACGGTCGAAGTCGTGTTCGCGACGCTCCATCGCCTGCTCGGCGTCGGGATCGGCGAGCACCTCGGATACCTGCTGACCGGGCTGTGGACGCTGCTGGTCGCCGCATCGATCCTGTCGACGGCCGTGCTGCCGGCCTGGCTCGGCATCGTCGGGCTGCCCATCGGTATCGCGCTGCTCGTTGGCACCCTGGAGTTCGTCGGACCCAACGAGAAGAACGGCTGGCCGCTGGCGGGCACGATCGTGCCGATCGCCTACATCGCCTGGTCAGTCTGGCTGATCGCGCTCGGGGGGTTCCTGCTCATCTGAGCGATGGTCGGGGAGGTGGGACTCGAACCCACGATCTCGTGCTCCCAAAGCACGTGCGTTGCCAACTACGCCACTCCCCGGGCGCCCGCATCGTAACCCGTCCCGCCCGGGGCGCCGGTGGGGAGTGCCGGATCGACCGACGACTATGCCTCGGCGATGACCCCGATCGAGACGCGGAAGCCCGCGCGACGCTGCAACGCCGGCATCAGCGTGCCCTGGCCGATGGGCGTGTCGCCCGGGAACCAGCGAGCCCATTCCTCGTTGAAGGTGTCGAACTCGGCGGGATCCCGCAGGGACCAGTTCGCCCACACGATCTTCTCGAGGGAGCTGCCCGATGACTCCAGTTTCGCCTTCAGGTTGGTCAGGCACTGGCGCGCCTGGTCCTTGATCTCGCTGCTCGCGATGACCTGCCCGGTATCGGGATCGACGGGTCCCATCGACGAGACGTAGACCATGCCGCCGGCTGTCACCGCCCGGCCGAGGCCGACGGTCGGTCGGACCGAATCGGCCTGCCCGCTGCTCTCGCCACCCCAGCGGCCCTTGCCCGCGTGGGCTTGGCGGGGCGCGTTCGGGTCTTCCGGTGGGATGCCGAATTCGCCGGGCGGCAGCGTGACGCCGCTCGACTTGAACTTGCTCATGAAGGTGGGCCGGATCCCGGTCGGATCGAGCGATCCCTCGACGCGTCCCTCATGGATACCGGTCTGGTTGAACGCGAAGATGTCCTGCAGCAGGATCTCGTCGTCGTCGATCCCGTAGACCTCGGTGATGTTGACGATCTTGCGCGAGCCGTCCCGGAGCCGGGCCGTGTGCACGATGAGATCGACCGCCGAGGCGATCTGCTCGCGGATCGCGCGCAGCGGCAGCTCGTAGCCGGTCATGAGGATCATCGTCTCGAGCCGGCGGAGCATGTCCGACGGCGTGTTCGCGTGGCCGGTCGAGAGCGACCCGTCGTGGCCGGTCGTCATCGCATGGAGCATGTCGAGCGCCTCGCCCGAGCGACACTCGCCGACGATGATGCGGTCGGGGCGCATGTGCAGCGCGTTGCGCAGCAGGTCCCGGATCGTGATCTCGCCCTCGCCCTCGAGGTTCGCCGGGCGCGCCTCAAGCGTGATCTTGTGGATCTGGCGGAGCTGCAGCTCGGCGGCGTCCTCGATCGTGACGATCCGCTCTTCCTCGGGGATGAACGAGGACAGCACGTTCAGCGTCGTCGTCTTGCCCGAGCCGGTCCCGCCCGACACGAAGACGTTGAGCCGCGCTTCGATGCAGGCCCGCAGGAAGTCGAACATCTCGGGCGTGGCCGTGCCGAAGCGGATGAGGTCATCGACCGTGACCGGCTTGGCCGGGAACTTGCGGACGGTGATGACCGGTCCCACCAGGGAAAGCGGCTCGATCACCGCGTTGACGCGGGAGCCGTCGGGCAGGCGGGCGTCCACCCTCGGGCTTGACGCGTCGATGCGCCGTCCAAGGGGCGTGATGATGCGGTCGATGATCCGCAGGACGTGCTCGTTGTTCAGGAAGTAGCTGTCGACCCGCTGGATCTTGCCCTTGCGCTCGATGTAGAGATGGGTCGGGCCGTTGACCATGATCTCGGTGATCGATTCGTCCGCGAGGAGCGGGTCCAGGGGCCCAAGGCCCCCGATCTCACCAACCAGCTCTTCGACCAGGCGCGTGCGCTCGGGGGTCGTCACCGCGAAATCGCCACCGCGGACGATCCGTTCGACGATCACCTCGACCTTCGCCCGCAGCTCTGCCGGCGTGGCGAGGTCGAGGAGCTGGTCGAACACGACCATGACCTCGTCCTGGAGCTTGACACGGAATTCGCGCAGCAACTCCTCGCGCTTGGCGACCCGGTCGGGGCTCATCGGTACCGGTACCGCGACGGGTACTGGCTCAGGTTCCTGCTGCGGCGGCGGCGGCGCGGCGGGCTCGAGCTCCTCCGCTTCGATGGTCTGGATCCGCTGCTGCGCCCGCTCGACGCGACTGCTCAGCGACATGACGACGGCTTGTGTGCGACTGGCGACATGATCCCCCCGTACGCGGGTGATGGGTCCAGCGATCCGGTCCAGGCTGCCTCGGAGGTGAGGTGCGCCGAGGATACCTCTGCTTTCGGGTCCTAGTACTCTCCTAGTACCGATTCGGTGCGCGCGGGCACCCGGAAGTGACCGTGTCCAAGTGCCGCAGACGGCACCCAGGGCCACCCTTCGTCACGCCACCGGACCCGGGCGCGTCAGTAGTCAAGACGCCGGGCGGTCATGGCAGGCTGATCGATCGCCCGGCGTCTCCATGTCCGCTTCCGGGTAGACTCCCCGGCGGACCGACACCATCCCCGAGATCGAGGACCACCGCCCGTCGTGCACGCCCGCCAAGTCCGGCCCGATAGCGGGCCCATCGACCGTCGCCGCCTCGCCGCGGCCGGCCTCTCGGCGGTACTCCCGGGTCTCGGTCAGGCGTTCAACCGACGATCGCGACTCGCTTCCCTGTTCCTCGTCCCCTCGCTGATCCTGCTCGGCATCGCCGTCGTCCTCTTCTCGACCCAGTCGCTGACCCGCCTGGCCGCCTTCGTCGTGGCCGGCCCCGTCCTGGCCACGCTGCTCACGATCAACCTCTTCCTGCTCGCCTGGCGGCTGCTGGCAGTCGGGCAGGCGTTCCTCGACACGCGGAGAGGCGGGCCGACCGGCCGGCTTGGCGTCGTCGGGATCGCGCTCATCGCGCTGGCGGTCGTCCTGCCGCATCTCCTCGTCTACCAGTACGGGACGGTGTTCCGCGATTCCTTCGCCAGCGTGTTCGACCCGTCCGGTGGACGACCCGACGGAGTGCCGGCGCCCGCCGGGCCGGGGAGCAACGAGCGCCTGACCGTCCTGCTCGTCGGTGCCGACCGCAGCCCGTCGCGCAACACGAACCTGACCGACACGATGATCGTCGCCTCGCTCGACCCGGTCGGCAAGACGGTCAGCATGGTCTCGGTCCCGCGCGACCTGATCGATGTCCCGCTGGGCAACGGCGACACGTTCGGCCCCAAGCTGAACTCCCTGGTGGAGTACGCGGACCGGCATCGAGACCAGTTCCCGGACGGCGGCATGGCGACGCTGCGCAAGGCGATCGGTGCGCTGCTCGGCGTCGACATCCACTTCCAGGCAGAGGTCAACCTCAACGGCTTTCGGCGGATGATCGACGCGGTCGGCGGCGTCGACATCGACGTGACCCGGGCGATCGACGATCCGACCTACGACGGCGGGCAGGGATTCTCGATCGACGTCGGCCGGCACCACCTCGACGGCAAGACCGCGCTGGCGTACGTGCGCTCGCGCAAGGGGCTCGGCGACAGCGACTTCACGCGCGCCATCCGCCAGCAGCAGGTCCTCGTCGCGCTGCGCGACACCGTCACCAAGGACGGCTCGCTGCTGTGGGAGCTACCGGACCTGCTGCGGGCGGTCGGCGGCGCGATCCGGACCGACATGCCGACCCAGCGCCTGCCGGAGCTGGCGGCGATCGTCGACGAGGTCGGTCACGGCGACGTCGTGACCGCGCTCGTGCGGCATCCGCTGGTGCGCTCGGTCGATACCCGCTATGGGTCGTCGTTGGAGCCGGACCTCGCGGCGATCCGGGCGATGACCGCCAAGCTGTTCCCGGCGCCGGGCGTGGCGCCGACGCCCTGGCCGACGCCGGAGCCGACGCTCAAGGCGACGCCGGCGCCCTAAGTCGGCGGGCCCTGGGTCGCGAGCGCGACCAGTCGCGGCGCCATCCGTCGCGCCGCCCGCGCTCGATGCGAGATCGCGTTCTTTTCGGCCGGGGTCCACAGCCCCAGCGTCCGGCCGCCCGGCGGTTCGGATGCCGGCTCGAAGAGCGGGTCGTAGCCGAACCCGCCCGATCCGCGCGGCGCCGTGGCGATCCGCCCGCGGCAGGTGCCCCGCGCGAACGTCAACGGCTGTCCCCCGCGCGCACTCGCGTCGCCGGGGAGGGCCAGCGCGAGCACACACACATAGCGCGCCCCGCGACGCTCGGGCGGCAGGCCTTC
>JAXDKY010000044.1:0-11916 GCA_034666885.1 Chloroflexota bacterium | reverse complement strand
CCCCTGGACGACGGGCGGATGTCGGGGTGCTCGGGGACCGGATCGTCGCCATCGGCGACCTGTCGGCCGCGCCCGACGGGGAGGCCGCCGCGGTCATCGACGCATCCGGTCGCGTCGTGGCGCCAGGGTTCATCGACCCGCACGGTCATTCGGATGGCTCGCTCTTCGTCGATGGCGCTCTCGTCAGCCACCTCCGCCAGGGCTACACGACCCAGCTGTCGGGCAACTGCGGCGACTCGCTCGCCCCGATCACCGATGCCGGGCGCGAACTCGTCGAGCTGTCGCTCAGACCCAACCAGCTCGTCGCGCGCTGGCGGACCTTCGGCGAGTACCTCGATGCCGTCGATGGCGAACCGCTCGGACTGAACGTCGCGTTCCTCGTCGGGCACGGGACGATCCGTGGTGCGGTGATGGGCGCCGAGCCGGCTCGAGCCACGGAGACCGAGCGCGGCGCCATGGTGCGGGAGGTCGAGGCCGCGCTCGACGCGGGCGCCTTCGGCTTGTCGTCCGGGTTGATCTACGCGCCCGGCATCCACGCGGACACCGACGAGCTGGTTTCGCTGGTCACGGCCGCGACGCGGCGTGGTGGCTTGTACGCGACCCATATGCGCAACGAAGCCGCCGGGCTATTCGCGGCCCTCGACGAGGCGATCGGGACCATCCGTGCGGCGCGCGACGGCGGCGCGGTCGGTCCCCGCCTGCAGGTCTCGCACCTCAAGTGCGGGGCGCGCGCGGTCTGGGGTCGAGCTGGGGAGGCGGTCGCGGTGCTCGAGGCGGCGCGCGCCGACGATCTCGACGTGGCCGCCGACCAGTATCCGTACACCGCGGCCGCGACAACCCTTGCGACGGTGCTGCCGCCGAGCCTCCTGGGCTTGGGGGTCGAGGACTGCGTCGCGGCGCTCGGCGACGATGAAGTCCGCGCGCGTGTGATGGCCGAGATGGAGCAGGGGATCTCCGGTTGGGAGAACGTGACGACCGATCCCGGCTGGGCCGCCATCCGGATCTCCTTCGCCCCGAGCCACCCGGATTGGGCCGGTCGGTCGTTGGCCGAGCTCGGCGATGCCCTCGACCAACACCCGGCCGACCTTGCGATGGACGCCCTGGTCGACGATCGCCTGGACGTCTCGGTGGTCATCGACTGCATGGAGGAGGCTGACGTGGCGACGGTCGCGGCCGTGCCATGGATCGGGGTCTGCACCGACGCCGAGGGGCGCCGCCCGGGCCATCCGATCCTCGATGCGGGCCGGCCCCACCCGCGCACGTACGGGACGACGGCGCGGCTGCTCGGCACGTACGTGCGGGAGCGTCACACGCTCACCCTGGAGGCAGCCGTGGCCAAGCTCACCGCGGTGTCCGCGACCCGGCTGGGCCTGGGCGACCGCGGCGTCCTGCGAGAGGGCGCGCTCGCCGACATCGTCGTGTTCGACCCGGCGACGGTCGCGGATATCGCCTCGTACGAACAGCCGTCGCTTCACCCGCTGGGCATCGACGACGTGATCGTCAACGGGCGCATCGCGGTCCGGGACGGCGTGGAGACCGGCACCCGAGCCGGCCGCCTGCTGCGGCGGACCGGATGACGCTGCCGGCGCGACCCCTCGGCAAGGGCACGACCGAGGCGCCAGCGGTGGCCCCGCTCTCGGGCGGCCCTCTGCCGTATACGTTGCGTCACTCGCCGCGGGCCCGCGGGTTGCGCGTCGTCATCCATCCCGAACGCGGCGTCCTCGTGACCGTGCCGGCCACCCGCTCCGGGCGGACCGACGGGGAGCGGCGTGCCATGGAGTTCCTCGCCCAACGCGAGCCCTGGGTCCGCCGCCACCTCGCCCGCCAGGCCGAGGTCCGCGCCGAGTTACTGGCCCGTGGTGGTGCCCGCGACGGCGGCTCGATCCGGCTCGAGGGCCGAGTCGTGCCGATCCGGGTCGTTCCCGCCGTGGTCGGAGCCCGGCGCTCGGCCGTCGCGCGGTTCGACGATGAGCTCGTCATCCACCGCGCCGAGCGGGACCGACGTGCCGATGGCGCGGTGATCGAGGCATGGTTGATCGACCTCGCGCGCGCGAAGATCGACGAGGCGATCGCGCGCCACGCAACGGCCCTCGGCGTCAGCCCGCGGTCGATCACCGTGCGGGACCCACGAAGCCGCTGGGGGAGTGCCTCGCAGCAGGGCCGCGTCTCACTCTCGTGGCGTCTTGTGCTCGCCCCGCCCGAAGCCCTCGAAACGGTCGTGGTCCACGAGCTCGCCCACTTGCGCGTCTTCGGGCACGGGCCGAGGTTCTGGGCCCTCGTCGCGTCACGCCGACCGGATCACCAGGTCTGGCGTCGCTGGTTGCACGACCACGCGACCGAGCTGCATGGTGCCCTCGGCTGAGCGCTAGTTCGGGAGCCCGATCGACTCGTCGCCATCCGCGACCACGGTCGCGCCGGTCCAGCGCAGGAGGTTCAGGTCAAGCTCGTCGTGGCAGCCCTCCGCGATGGCTTCCCACATCCGGAACGCGAGATCGGGATCCACGTCGTCGGGCAGGGCCACCAGGGTGTTGCGCACCGGCGCGAGCAGCAGCCGCGGCTCGTCACCGAGGATCGGGCGGAGCACTTCCGGCACGAGGATCAACGCGGAACCCCAGCCCTGGCCCTGGATCGCGACAGTGTCGACACCGTCCGGGCGGATCCGTTCGACCCGCGGCGGCTCCCGATACGTGAGCGCTCGAAGGTTTTCCAGGGCGGTCCCCAACAGGGTGGCCTGGTCGATGCCCCAGCGCTCCACCTGGGCCGCCGTGACGTGGCTGAATGCCGGCCCGAAATCGATACCGAAGCCCGTCCAGACGCCGGGCGGCACGAAGATGTGCATCGGTGCGGCTTCGGGCGGATACGGATGACGGACGCGACGGAGGATGGGCAGCACCATGCCCGCGGTCTCCGGCCACGGCGCGTCGAGGTCGATACGCCCTGCCGCCGAGACGACCCGATCGAACAGTTCGCGATCCATCGTCCCGCCGAGCACGCGCATCGAGAGTCCGTCGTGTCGGTGTCCCTTCGCCTGGCGATGCGCTCGTCGTACGGCCTTCGCTGACCGGGAGTGCCGGTCGCCCTTCGTGGTCTTCATGCCGCGCATGGTGAGGAGGGGCGCTCACCTGGCCCGTATCGAGGACTTCACTCTCCCTTACCAGCGGCGCGCCCTTACCAGCGGCGCGCGGCGGTGCCAGCGGCACGCCGCGGTCCACGGCTAGACTCGAGGCCCTGCGTCGAGGTGCCCCGGTGCCCAAGGACCTCCGCGACCAAGCGACCAACGCGGCCGACGCGACCGAGCGAGGCGCGATCTATCGACGGATCGGCGTCGAGCCCATCGTCAACGGCGCGACCACGATGACCTACCTCGGCGGCTCGCTCATGCCCCCCGAGGTCCTCGACGCGATGCGCCAGGCTTCCGAGTCCTTCGTCGACCTGTACGAACTCCAGAGCGCCGTCGGCCGGCGCATCGCCGAGCTCACCCACAACGAGGCGGCGTTCATCTCGGGCGGCGCGGCCGCGGGCATGTTCCTGTCGGCGGTCGTCTGCATGGCCCGCGATGCGGTCGATGGCATCGTGCGGCCGGACGAGCTCGACGGCCGCCGTCGCGACTTCCTCATCCAGCACCACCACCGGATCCCGTACGACCCGGCGATCGAACTCGCCGGCGGCCGGCTCGTCGAGGTCGGTTCGCCCGACGGCACGACCGAGCGCGACTTCGAGGCCGCGCTCGGCCCCGAGACCGCCGGCATCCTCCATGTCGCCGGCGCGCACCTCGCCGACGGCGCTCTCCCGCTCGAGACCGTCGTCCGGTTGGCGGGTGCCCTCGAGGTTCCGGTCATCGTCGACGCGGCCGCCCAGTTGCCGCCGGTCGAGAACCTGTGGGCCTTCACCGCGGCCGGCGCCGACATCGTGCTGTTCAGCGGCGGCAAGGCGTTGCGTGGTCCGGCCAGCACCGGCCTCGTCCTGGGTCGGGCCCGCTACGTCGACCGATTCGCGGCCCACGCGGCGCCCAGACAGCGGATCGGCCGGCCGATGAAGGTCGGCAAAGAGGACCTCATCGGGATCCTCGCGGCGGTCGAGTGGTACCTCGCGCAGGACCACCCGGCCGTCGCCCAGCGGTACGAGACGATCGTGGACCATGTCGTCGCCTGGGCGCGGCAGCGCCGCGATGTGACCGCGGTCCGCGACACACCGGGCCAGGCCGGCCAGCCGACGCCGCGGGTCCTGCTCACGCTCAGTGCGGCGCTGGCGGATCGCCGAGACGAGGTCCTGGCGCGCCTGCGGGCCTATCCGCCCAGGGTGGAGCTCCTGCCCGCGGGCGACGATGGCCTCTACCTCGCGCCGGAGTGCCTGTTGCCGGGCGACGAGGTCGTGATCACGCGACGCCTCGCGGAAGTCCTCGAGGGACTGGGACGCTAACCTAGGGCCGTCGGCGGCCACGCGGCGGTCGCCGCATCCAGGGAGGGATGCCGCATGGCGCCATCCGGTCCACGCTTCTGCCCGCGCTGCGGCACGGGACGCGTCGGCGACATGGGGTTCTGCCCCAACTGCGGACTCGATCTGCGCGAGTTGCCGACGGACGAGCGATCGACCGCGGAACCACGGTCCGATGCCCCGCCCTTGGCCGTGCCTCCGACCCCGGCCGCGCCCCCGACCCCGGCCACGGCCGCGACCCCCGCCACCGCAGCGAGCCCGCCTGCGCCCAGCCGGTACGACGGCGCGCGCGACGATCCGCTGCTCGGACGCCTCCTGGGTCCGGGCCTGCTCGTCCTCCTCCTCCTGATCGCGGTCGCCTGGTTCACGGGCTGGGGTCCGTTCGCCCGGCCCGCCGGCAACGGCCCGCTCGACGGTGGAGGTGAAGCGGCGATTCCCAGCTCCCCGTTCCTCCCACCGGTGACGTCGCAACCGTTGTCGATCCCACCGGGCCTGACCGCGCCCCCGGTCGGCTTGACCATCCTGAGCCCCGCCGATGGTGCCGTCGTGGGCACCAAGCAGGTCACGGTGATCGGCACCGCCCCACCCGGTCTGGGCATCACGCAGGACATCAGCCTCGGGCTCGACCGCCACACGACGACCGACGGGACCGGCCACTGGGCCATCCAGGCCGACCTCTCCGAAGGCGAGAACCAGCTCAAGTTCCGGATCGGCGACGACGGCTCCACGACCCAGACGATCCGCGTGGTCTACCTCGCCCCGGCGGCCCCGTAGGTCGCGGATCCCGACCAACGAGCCACCCGTCTAACTCCGGCCAGCGAGGTCTCCGCGCAGCATCCCGGACAACTCGACGTCGGACTCGGATCTGGGCATCGGTCCGTCCGACCGAAGGAAACCTTCGGTCGCGAAGTCGTCCTCGGAGATCCCCTCGAGACGGCGTTGCGGAACCCGGATGTGGTCACCGACCAGCGCGACCGCGCGATCCACGTCGCGGTCTCGAGCCGCTCTCATGATCGCCCGATGCTCGGCTACGGATCGGTCGAGGCTGCCCCGCAACTGTGCGGACGGACGGCGGTACGGCTGCATCTGCCCGACCAGCCGGCGATAGATCTCGATCAACTTCGAGTTTGCGGAGGCCACGACGAACGCCTCGTGGAAGGCCGCGTTCGCCTCGAAGAATCCCGTGTCATCGCCGACCGCCGAGCAGCGGATCATCTCCTCGATCTGGGCATCGACCCGGTCGAGCTCTGCATCGCTCATCCGTGGAACCGCGATCCGCACCGCCAGCTGTTCGAGCACCTCTCGGACCTGGTACGCCTCGAGGAAGTCCTCTTTCGTGAAGCTGGTGACGACGGCGCCGCGCCGAGGCGTGATCGTCACCAGACCCTCTGCCGCAAGACTACCCAGCGCTTCTCGGATCGGGCCGCGGCTGACGCCCAGGGACGCAGCGAGCGGAACCTCCTGCAACACCGAACCAGGGGTGATGCGATTGGCCAGGATCTCTTCCTTGAGGTGCGCATGCACAAGCTCGCGGAGGGTCTTGTTCCCGAGTTTGCCGACCACTCAGCGAGCCCCCGGGTCGGTGCCGGACGGGCCCGTGCGGGAACGCCGCTCGACCGGAGTCCCGGCGGCGCGCATCGTGTTGACTGTCAACATGGTGCCCACCATACTACGCCGTGTCATTGCATCGGCGCCGTCGAAGGAGGAGCCCGCAGACCCACTCGTGAAGGGAAGGCTTGGTAAGCCGGTCCCCCCGGAACGAGTGATTTCACGCGTATCGTCGCCGGTCGGACGCCACCGTCGCGCATGCGGCCCGAGGTGGGCGCGTCATGGGTGCACGAGACAGCGGCGACGCGGCGATCGTCGTCAGCAAGGGTCGTCTGGCACGGGCCAGCAACGACATCGGACGAGGAGGAGAAGAGATGCACGAGTCCCGCACGCGCTCTCGGCTGGGCGCCTGGACTGCAGGTCTTGCCGTGATCAGCCTCATGGCCGCCGCGTGCGGTCCGGGGGCGGCCAGCGTCGCGCCATCCGCCGTAGCGTCGGTGGCTCCGAGCGAAGCAGCGTCGACGGCTCCGAGCGAGAGCCCGGCAGCGTCGAATGCGGTCGGGAAGATCGCGATCATCGCGCCCGAAAAGGGCAATGACTTCGGGTGGAATCAGCAGGGCGTGGACGGAGCGAAAGCGGCAGCGGCCGCTGTCGGCGCCGAGATCGAGGTCGCCGACGGCGCCGGGTACGACGATCCGGGCCCGATCCTCCGCCAGCTCGCGGACGGTGGCGCCAAGTTCATCGTGGCGCAGGCCAGCGGCTACAACACCGCGGCGCCCCAGTTCGCGGCAGAATCGAAGATCCCGGTGATCGTGTACGACGCGCCGGATGCCACCAAGCCGGGCCTGGTCGCCGACGTCCTGACGAACGCCCAGGAGGGCGCGTATCTTGCCGGCGTCCTGGCCGCGACCATGACCAAGACGGGCACACTCGGCCTGGTGATCTCGGCGGACACGCCGAGCTGGCACAAGGCCAACGGTGGCTTCGTCGCCGGTGCGAAGTCGGTCAAGCCGGACATCAAGTTCCTCCAGGCGCAGATCGGCCCAGCCGGCTACGCCGACGCTGAGGGCGGCAAGCGAGTCACCGAGACCGTGATCGCCGGCGGTGCCGACATCGTCTTCGGCCAGGGTGACGGTGCCAGCTTCGGGATGCTGCAAGCCGTGGAGACGGCCAAGCCGCCTGCTGGAGCCGACAAGGTCTGGTTCATCGACGTGATCGGTGACAAGACATCGGTCGACACCAAGGGCGTCCTGCTGTCGTCGGTCTTGTGGAACTTCGAAGGTACCTTCAAGCAGGCCATCGCCGACATCAACGCCGGGACGTTCGGCAACCAGGGCTATGTCCAGGACGTCGGCAACGGCGGCATCGCGCTGCTGGAGACCGACCACATCAGCCCAGACGCACAGACGGCGGTCGACGCCGCCAAGGCCGGGATCGCCGATGGCTCAGTCACGGTCCCGGTGACAGAGACCCAGGCGGCCGTCGACGCATTGATCGCCGGCAACTAGGTCACACGGCGTTGGGGACGACCGGTCCGACCATCGAGGATCGGTCGACGCCCCAGACCGCAACGCCGGCGGTCGAGCTCATCGACATCACGAAGACCTTTCCGGGAGTCGTCGCCAACGACCGAATCAGCCTGGCGGCGATGCCCGGAGAGGTCTTGTGCCTCCTTGGCGAGAACGGCGCCGGCAAATCGACGCTGATGAGCATCCTGTCCGGGATCTACCGCCCGGACGAAGGGCGCATCCTCGTCGACGGCCGACCGGTCAACATCGACTCCCCTCGTCACGGTCGGGACCTGGGGATCGGGATGGTCTACCAGCACCTCAGCCTCATCCCGACGCTGACGGTGCTCGAGAATCTGATGATGGGCTCCAACCCGGGCCTATCGCTCGACCGGGACGGAGCACGCACCCGCCTGGGGGAGCTGTCCGAGCGGCTCGGGGTGACCGTGGATCCCGATGCCCGCGCCGGGTCGCTCGCGCTCGGTCAGCAGCAACAGGTCGAGATCATCAAGGCGCTTTGGAGCGGGTCTCGGGTCCTGATCCTCGATGAGCCGACGTCGATGCTGACGCCCCAGGGCATCGCCGAGCTGCAGGATGTCCTGCGCGGGCTGAAGCGATCCGGCCTCGCCATCATCTTCATCACCCACAAGCTCCACGAGGCGGTCGCGATCGGGGACCGGGTCGCGATCCTCAAGCAGGGAAAGGTGGTCGGACGGTTGGATCCGGCGGACCTCGCGGCCATGACGCCCGACGAGATCCAGGCCCGGATCGTCGCCGCCATGTTCGGATCGAGCGCCGCGACGGACGTCGCCGACATCGCCGAGCTGCGGCCCACCAGCGGAGTCACGGCCACGGCCCGCGACCTGTCGAGCAAGCCTCTGCTCGAGGTCGTCGACGTATCCGCGGACGCCGCGGGCGGAGAGCACGCCCTCGCCGACATCAACCTCGAGGTACGAGGCGGGGAGATCCTCGGGGTGGCTGGCGTCGACGGCAGCGGCCAACGAACGCTCGCCGAAGTGATCGCCGGCCAATCCCGTCACGTCACCGGCTCGATCCGCCTGGGCGGCGTGACGATCGACGGACTCTCCATCGCCGAACGGCAGGCTCTCGGCCTGCGCTACGTCACCGATGACCGCCTGGGCGAGGGCGTCGTCTCCTCCTACCCGTTGAGCCTCAACCTCGTCCTGAAGCGCATCGGCCAACCGCCGTTCTGGCGAGGCGGCCGGGTCGATCGGGCCCAGATCCGGCGCTCCGCGGTGGAGTCGATCCGGCTGTTCGACATCCGGACGCCGTCGACCGAGACCCGCATCGGCAAGCTGAGCGGAGGGAACATCCAGAAGGCGCTCCTGGCACGCGAGCTGTCCTTCGAGCCACGCGTCGTGGTCTTCAACAAGCCCACCCACGGGCTGGACGTTCGGACCATCGTCGCGGTCCGGGAGCGGATCCGGGCGCTCGCCGAGGAAGGCGTCGCGATCGTCGTCATCTCGAATGACCTCGACGAGCTCGTCGACCTGTCCGATCGAGTCGCGGTCCTCGACGCTGGCCGCATCACGGGCGTCGTCCCGGCGGGGCCGGAAGCCGAGGTGCGCATCGGTGAACTGATCGTCGGCGTCGCCCCTGCCCAGGCGGTCGGATGACGAGCCCGCTGACCTCACCGGAGGCGGTCGTCGACGTCGCGCCGCCGACGACGCGCGGTGCGGGGCTCGGCGATGCCCTCGTCCGCAGCCTCGGGCCCATCGTGCTCGCTCTGATCACCTGCGGGGCGCTGCTGGCCATCGTCGGACGCGACCCGGTCGCGTTCTATTCGGACATCCTCCAGGCTGGCTTGGTCCGGCCCTCGGGCCTCCAGGACAGCATCACGCGGATGGCGCCGATCCTCCTCGTCGCTGCAGGGATGATTGTCGCGTTCCGGGCCGGCATGTGGAACCTGGGCTCCGATGGGCAGTACCTGCTGGCCGCCGCGTGCGTCGCCGGCACGGCCCCCAACGTGCTGGCCGCGGTACCGGCACCCCTGGGTTGGCTGGTGCTTGGCCTGGTCGGCATGGCCGTCGGCGCGAGTTGGACCCTCGTTCCAGCCTGGCTCCGGGCGCGCTATGGCCTGAACGAGATCGTGACGACGCTGATGATGTCGTTCGTTGGAACCGGGTTGGCGAACCTGCTCATCAAGGGTCCGTTCGATGGCCCCTCGACCGTCCCGCAGACCGCCGTCGTGGATCCGTCGCTCCTGCTGTTCGATCTGCCCGGTACCCGGATCCACATCGGCGTCATCGTCGCCCTGATCGCTGTCGCGGCGGTCTACTGGGTCTTTTCCCGGACGTCGTTCGGGATGCGCATCGACGTCCTTGGCGCCAATGCCCGTGCGGCGCAACACGTCGGTATCCGCGTATCGCGCCTGATCATCGTCACCTTCCTGTTGAGTGGCGCGCTGATGGGACTGGCCGCCGCCGTGGACATGCTGGGGATCTTCGGGTACATGCGCGCCGACTGGAACCCGGCGTACGGGCTGAAGGTCGTGCCCCTCGTCTTCCTCGCGCGCCTCAATGCGCTGGCCGTCATCCCGTTCGCCGCCTTCTTCAGTGTCCTGTCCATCGGCGGGGAGTACGCGGCCCGGCGCGCCCAACTGCCGAGCGACTTCCTTCTGCTCGTCATCGGCCTGGTGCTCACGTTCATGGTCGTGACCCAATACCTGACCGACAAGCGGGATCGTGGAGAACCCATCCTGCCGCGCCGAAGGGCTGGGATGGCGCGTGCCTGACCTGTTCACGAGCGGCTTCCTGACCGCGCTGGTCGTGGGAGGCCTCGTGGCGGGTGTACCCCTGCTGTTCGCCGGGCTCGGCGAGATCATCGCTGAGGCATCGGGCGTGTTGAACGTCGGCCTCGAGGGGATGATGCTGGCCGGCGCCTTCATCGGCTTCGTCGCCACGTTGCTCACGCAGAACGTCTGGTTCGGGCTGGGCGCGGGAGCGGTCGCCGGTCTCCTCCTGTCCCTGGTCATGGTCCTGTTCTGCATCCGCCTTGGGCTTGACCAGATCGTGGTCGGCGTCGCCATCGTCCTGACCGTCGAGGGCGCTACAGCCGTCCTGCACGCCACGCTCTACGGCGAGTCGTACCCGCGGCTCGATGCCGCCCCACGGTTCGCCATCCCGTTCCTGTCGGACCTCCCGGTCCTGGGAGGGAGCCTGTTCACCCAGCCGGTCATCGTGTATCTCGGTTTCATCCTCGTCGGCGTCGTGGCCTGGGTGCTTCGCAACACGAGCGTTGGCCTCCACCTGCGAGCAGCCGGCGAGCAGCCGGCCTCGCTCGATGCCGCCGGCGTGGATGTCGTTCGCATCCGGTCGGTCGCGGAGATGGTCTGCGGCGCGCTGGCCGGGCTCGGCGGCGCCTACCTGGCGATCGTTGGGGCCGGGACCTTCGTGCCGTTCGTCACGAACGGCATGGGGTTCATCGCGATCGTCATCGCGATGCTGGCGAGGGGCCGCGCGTGGTGGTCGGTGATCGGCGCCTTCCTGTTCGGGATGTCGTTGTCGCTCACGACCGCGCTGCAGCTAGTGGGGATCGACGTGCCCGTCGATGTCGTGCAGATGCTCCCGTTCGTCTCGGTCATCGTGGTGCTCGTTATCTTCGCCCGTGACGCTCGCCTGCCGAGCGCGCTGGGCCTGCCCTACCTGCGCGGGAGTCGCTGATGCAGCTCATCGACGAGTTCTTCGTCTCGGTCTCGCCCGATCGGGCGTACGTCCTGCTGCTCGACATCGAGCGGATCGCGCCATGCGTTCCGGGCGCCGAGCTGGATGCCGCCGACCCCGACGGCTTCAACCCCGGACGGGTCTCGGTCAAGCTGGGGCCCATGAAGTTCGTGTACGCCGGCCGCGTTCGCATCGCCGAGCGTGACGAAGCCCAGCGGACTGCCGTGATCGAGGGCGAGGGCCAAGCGGCAGGCGGCCGGGACACGGCCCGGGTGCGGTCCGTCATGGAGGTGCTGGCCGAAGGCGAGGGTTCGCGCGTCCGCATCACGACCGACCTCGACATCAAGGGTCGGGCCGCCCAGATGGGCCAAGGGGTAATCACGGACGTGAGTCGCCGGCTCGTGAGTCAGGCCGCCACGTGCATCGAGGCGCGCCTCACGGCCGCAGACGATCTCGCGGACGACGAGCTGCCGACCGCCGGTCCCGTCGGAGGGATCGGGTTGATGGCGTCGGTGCTCGGCGCACGGGTGCGCGGTTTGGCTCCCGCGGGCAGCGACCAGCCGCCGACGGACGACCAAGCCGGGCAACCGCGAAAGGGAGCCGACGATGGACAGCGCTGACCTCACCCTGACGGCCGGACCGAACGACGTTTCGGCCGAGGTGCTGGCCGCCCTCGGCTCGCCCATCCTCTATCACTACGACCCGGTGTTCCTGGATCGGTTCCGCCGGACCGAGGCGCAGGT
>JAXDKY010000043.1:0-4289 GCA_034666885.1 Chloroflexota bacterium | reverse complement strand
GCTCGATGACGACCTCGACCTGCCCGGCGCGCTGGCCTGCGTCCGCGAGATGCTCCGAGCGGACCTCACGCCCGACGAGCGCCGCTGGCTCGTGCTCGACGCCGACGCGGTCCTCGGACTGGACCTCCACCGAGTCTGGGAGGCACCGTCGACCGAGGCGGCCGCGCTGGACGTGCCGACGGATGTCACTACGCTCCTCGCCGACCGGGACGAGGCGCGATCGGCGCGTGATTTCGCCCGTGCCGACGACCTCCGCCGCGAGCTCGCGAACCTGGGCTGGGATGTCGTCGACGGTCCGGGCGGCTCTACGGTCCGCAGGGCGCCACCGCCCGACGCCGATGAGCCTCGGCTTCAGTCCGAATAGGCCGGCGGCAGCGGCAGGCCAAACGTGGCCGCCAGGGCCGCCACGTCGCGACGGTCGTGGTCTCGCGGTTCGTAGTGCTCGTGGAAGGTCAGCTGCAGTTCGGGTGTCCCGCAGCGCACGAGCCGCCCTGCGATCTCGCCTTCGGCGTCCAGGCTGCCCAGCGGGTAGTCGAAGCTCTCGCCATCGAGCCCGGTCTGCACGCCGGCACCCGATGGCCCCCAGACGATGGGATGCAGGTCGACCTGGCCATTCCCGCTCCGGAGGACGACCCTCGCCGGACGCTCGTCGACTTCCAGCTTGTACTCGAGCGAAGCCAGCGAACCGATGGCCGCCTCCACGGCTTCACTCGCGATCCCAAGATCCACATCGCCGTGGGCACGGGTCTCGCGGCGCAGGAGAGCATCGATGCCCCAACCACCGGTGATCCCCCAGCCGATCCCGGCGGCGTCGAGGGCGTCCAGGACGCGCAGGACCTCCATCGCGTTCACGCCGCCAGCCTGTCGATCAGCCGCCACCGCCCCAGATCGGGATGTGCTGGAAGTCTGAATTCCGCCAGGCGATCGCGGCCCGCGCCAGTTCGTTCCAGGCCTCCGCCTCGGACTGACCCGTCACGGCGACGTCCGTCGAGTTGCTCCCGAACAGGAATGTCGCCCGGATCGTGATGGGATCGCCTCGCTCGCGCAGCGCATTCGGTTCGACCGGCGACCCTGGATCGGCCGTCTCCACCGACTCCACCAGGATCGCGATCCCGAGCGTGCGCTGCAGGTGCTCGATCAGCTCGGCGCCCGACGATGGATCCATTCGCTGTCCCCTTCAGGGCTGCCCGTTCGCGACCAGGAGATCGCGACGGGAGCCGAACCGGTCGATGATCCGGTAGAAATTTCGCTTCGACTGGCGGTCGCGTTCCTCGTCGGGCAGGGTGGTCCAGCCGCGGTGCTCGTGTCGTTCCAACGGCAACCCCTCCAGGCTCACGGCGCTCCGGGGCTCGTCGTCGTCTTCGCCGCCGTCGCGCAGCACCAGGCTCCACCAGATATCGAGATTGCGGTAGAACCGGAAGCGTTCGTCGAGCGGACCAAGGGCGGCGGCGTCGGACCGGCGGAAGGCCTGGACGTAGCCCTCGATCGCGTCCACGTCGCCCGCCGGGGCGTCCTCGAAGGTCCGCAGGTCGGTCGACGTGATGCCCCAGCCGCCAACGACCGCCACCCGCTCGTCGTCGAGGGCGCGAACCAGCGGCGTGACGAAGTCGCCGGTCGGCTCGAGGCTGGTGTCGAGCAGGATCGCGACAGCCGCCCCGACCCGACGCAGGCCGATGTTCGTGGCCGCCCCCTGGCCAAGCCGCTCCGACGTCCAGACGACGTCGATCGGCGGCGCGGTAGCGTCACCTGCCGCCGCCGTGGCGTTACCTGCCGCCGCCTCGATCGACTCGAGGGCGCTCGCCTGCTCCTCCGACGGGCCGTCCGCCACGACCACCACGGACGTTCCGGCCGGCGCGTGCGCGCGCAACCCGGCCAGCGCCCGATCCAGGTCCCCCGGCCAGTCGGTGGCGATCAGCACGACCGTGGCGAGGCCCGTTGCAGGCTCATCGAACCGCGCGGGCACGTTCCGAGACGCCCCATATCGAACGCGGGCGCCCTCGTCGACGTCGGGCGGTGCGGCCGGCGACAGGGCGAAGTCCGTGCCGCGGTCGACGATGGTCCACCCCGCCGCCTCGATCTCGCCGCGGAGTCGATCGGCGAGGTCCCAGTCGCGCGTCGCGCGGGCGCGCGCTCGATCGTGTGCTGCCGTCAGGACGGCTTCCGGGATGTGGGTCCGCGTCACGAGCCGATCATCGGCTCCGGCGCGCCAGGGTGATGTAGTAGAGCAGCGTCAGGACCGCGGTGATCGCGCCGGCGAGGTAGGTCAGGGCCGCCGCCGTCAGCATCGACTGCGCACCGCGGCGCTCCTCGGGCGAAGTCGCGAGGCCGGTCGAATCCAGCATGGCCAGGGCCTTGCGGCTGGCGTCGATCTCGACGGGTAGCGTCAGGACCGCGAACAGCACCGCCATCCCGAAGAACAGGATCCCGATCGTGACCAGCCCGGTCATCTGGAAGATGAGACCCGCGATGATCAGGAGGTAGCCGATGTTCGGGCCGAGGCTCGCGGCCGGCACGAGCAGGCTGCGCAACGCCATGAGCGTGCTTCCCTCGGCCTGTTGGACGGCGTGCCCGACCTCGTGCGCCGCGATGGCCATCGATGCCACCGAGGGCTGTTCGGCGACCGCCTGGGAGAGCCCGAGCGAGCGGTCGCGTGGATCGAACCGGTCGGAAAGATCGCCCGGCACGATCGTGATGGCGGTGATCGCCTCGCGGCCGGGCTGGTTGCCGAAGGTGGCCCGATCACGCAGGAACTCGGCGATCTGCGCACCCGTCAGGCGGGCGCCGTTGGGCACCTTGCTCCAGCGCCCGTACGTGGAGCGGATGTACATCTGGGCCGCACCCGAGATCAACAGGGTCGCGACGATCAGACCGATGTACAGAGGATCGAAGAACACCGGAACGCTCTCCCGCTATGACGTCGCCAAATCCTACGACGAGCGGGCGGCCGGCGTGGTTGACCGAACGGGTACGTTGACGGTCATGGATCACCCGGCTCCGTCACCCGACCGACTGGCCTTCTCCGCGACCATCCACTGCCTCACCGGATGCGGGATCGGGGAGGTGCTCGGCCTGGTCATCTCCACCCAGCTCGGTTGGCACGACGTTGCGTCGATCGCGCTGGCGATCGTCCTCGCATTCGTGTTCGGCTTCGGGCTGACCGTTCAGCCGCTCCTCAGTTCTGGGCTGGCAGTCCGTGCCGCATTGGGTCTCGCATTTGCCGCCGATGCGCTCTCGATCACGGTGATGGAGATCGTCGACAACACGATCATCGTCCTGATCCCGGGCGCGATGGACGCCACGATCACGACGACGCTGTTCTGGGGAACCCTGGCGCTCTCGTTGGCCCTGGCGGGAGTTGCGGCCTACCCAGTGAATCGATGGCTGATCCGACGGGGGCGAGGGCACGCGGTCATCCACGGGCACCACTGAACGTCAGGGTCAGCCGATGCGCACCCGGATCAGGATCTCCAGGTTACCGATCGCGCGATCCTCCGCGCCGATGACCCAGAGCGTATAGGCGGCGATCGAGTCCCCCGGACGGATTGGCACGGGCACCTCGATGCGGTCCGGGCGCGCCGGCGTCGCGGCTCCGAGCCAGACGTTCGCACCTTCGCCGGCGGCGGGACGGTCAGAGCCTTCCCAGTGCAGGAATCGCCAACCCGCCGGAAGGCTGAGGGTGATGACGTCACCCGGGTGCGCGACGAGTCCCTGGCGTGGGTCGACCGCCGCGACATCGTCGGACCCCACCGTGCTGCATGTGACGACGCTCGATGATCCTCGCGTCGCCACGATGGCGGGTCCGGCGCCGATGGAGACCATCACGTCCGGAATGGTCACTGCATTCGGCGGGGCTGGGCAAGCCGCGGCCGGTGGCTCGAACTCCACGGGCTCGGCCGCCGTGGGTTCGAATGACGGCGTCGAGCCCGGGTTCCCGGGCGACGTCGACGAGACTGACGGCGCCGTCGCGTTCGGCGTGGCGGACACGACCTGGGCGGACCCGGACGATCCAGGGGTCGCGCATGCCGCAAGGAGTCCGAACGCCACGACGATCGGCAGGGCGCGAGCCAGACGTTGTCCCTGCGTCCGCGCCACTCTCACCGTCATCGCCGCCCCTCCCCTGCCCGGCCGATCATGGTCGACCGCCGTCGCCCCTCTAACGCCTGGTGCGGCGATTGTGTGTCACATGGCCCGAAACCCGGTGCAGCCCATCACGCCGTCCTGAGCGCGTCGGTCGGTGGCGTGAGTGCCGCTCGGACCGCCGGATAGATGCCGGCCAGCGCGCCGATGAG
>JAXDKY010000042.1:0-4209 GCA_034666885.1 Chloroflexota bacterium | reverse complement strand
GCCGTCAGGCCGGGATCGCGACCTCGATCTGGTCGCCGACGATGCGTACGGGGTAGTAGCGGAACCGGCGGACGCGGGTCAGACGCCGCGCCTCGGCCTTCGTGCCGGGCGGATCCACCTTGGGATCGCGGCCGGCCGGCGACCAGGTCGGGTGAGAGACCCCGTCCGGGTCGAGCCCGCCGGTCGTCGGCATCTGGGCCGGGTCGCCGCTCGCCAGGTCGAAGCGGCCCTCGTGCAGCGGGCACTGGATGATGCAGCCGTCGAGGACGCCGATCGAGAGCGGGGCGCTCATGTGCGGGCAGCGATCCTCGGTCGCGAAGACGCCCTTGTCGGTGTGGACCAGCAGGAGGTCCAGCTCGCCGCGGGTGACTCGCCGCATGGCTCCGAGTGGCAGATCGCCAACGGGGAGCATCGGTTCGAATGCGGCGTCCGCAGTCCCCGCGGCCTGCAAGCGCGGACGGAACGGGGCGGGGGTCAGAGCCATCTCGGCAATGCTACCCGTGAACGTGCGACGACCCCGGGGCTTGCGCCGCCGGGGTCGTCGAGCGAGAGGAGGGGCGGGGTCAGTCGGCTGTCGAGCTCGTCGCCCCGAGGGACGGCTGGGCTTCGGGCGTGGCCTTGCCGGTCGCCGGCGCGGTCGCCGGCGCGGTGACCGGTGCATCCGCGCGGAGCGGATGCTCGATCATGAAGACTGCCGCCACGGCCGCCACGATGGCGGCGGCGACACCGATCCAGAACGTCTGAGCGACCGCCAGGCTGAACGCCTGGTGGATGCCGGTCACGATCTGCGCGATGAAGGGTTCGATAGCCCCCCGGAACGCCTCGGGTGTCGCGGCCAGGATGGCCGCCCCGAGATCGCCGACGCCGGTCAACTGGTTGAAGTCGAGCGCCCCGCTGGACGTCGCCTGGCCGAAGCCGGAGACGACCTGCGCGGGAACGCCGGCAGCGCCCAGCTGCGGGCCGATCTGATCGAGGAAGGTCGAGCCGAAGATCGTGCCGACGATCGCGAGTGCGACCGACCCGCCGATCTGGCGGAAGAAGGTGAGGTTGGACGTCGCCACGCCGAGCTGGCTGAACGGCACCGCGTTCTGGACCACGATGGTGAAGACCGAGAACGTGGGTCCGACGCCGAGGCCGGCAAGGAACATCCAGAACCACACGACCGCGAGGTCGGTGGTGGCGGTCAGCTGCGTCATGAGGGCCGTCGAAACGGCCATCACCACGATCGCCCCGACGAGCAGCCACTTGTAGCGGCCGGTGCGGGAGACGATGAGCCCGGAAACGATCGAGCTGAAGATCAGGCCGACCATCAGCGGCAGGGCCGCGAGCCCCGAGTTCGTGGGCGAGAAGCCGTGAACGAACTGGAACCAGCGAGGGAGGAAGATGATCGCCCCGAAGAACGCGAAGCTCGCGAAGAACGTCGAGATCATCGAGCTCGTGTAGGTCCGGTTGCGGAACAGGTCGAGCGGGATGATCGGTTCCTTGGCGCGAGACTCGGCCAGGATGAACAGGACGGTCCCGATGAGGCCCGCGAGGATGAACCCGCCGACGGTCGGATCGGTCCAGTCGCCGAACTGCTTGTTCGTGAGGCCGACCAGCAGGAAGCTGATGGCGATCGTGAAGATGATCCCGCCCAGGATGTCGAAGTTCTTCGTCGCCCGCTCGGTCTTCATGGTCGGCAGGAGCCGCGAGATCACGAAGAGCGCCACGAGGCCGATCGGGATGTTGACGTAGAAGATCCAGTTCCAGTGCACCTGCTCGGTCAGGAAGCCACCGACCAGCGGGCCGACGACGAAGGCGACGCCGAAGACCGCCCCGAACAGGCCCTGGTACTTGCCACGTTCGGCGGGGGTGAAGAGGTCACCGATGACGGCCAGTGCGACCGGGAACAACGAACCGGCGCCGATCCCCTGGAGGCCGCGGAAGGCGATGAGCATGCCCATGTTCTGGCTCAGGCCCGACAGCGCGGAGCCGACCAGGAAGATCACGATGCCGATCATGAAGATCGGCTTCCGGCCGTAGAGGTCGGACAGCTTGCCCCAGAACGGGACGCTGATCGTGCTCGTGAGCAGGTAGATGGTGATCGCCCAAACGTAGAGATCGTTGCCGGCCAGATCGGTTGCGATCGTGGGCAGGGCCGGGCCGACGATGGTCTGGTCGAGCGCGCCGAGGAATAGCCCGAGCATGACGGCGAAGAGGATCTCCATCTTCGCGCGATGACTCAGCCCGAGTGCTGGATCCTCAGCGAGGGACGGCGCTCGGCCGCCCCGGTCGGTCGTGGGAAAACTTTCCATGGATCAGTCCTTCTGTGCTGCCGCCACGACGGGACGGTCGGGCTGGGCGTTGGGGGCGCTGTCGGTAGCGCGGATCGTGGATGGCGATCGTGGAGCTGGGATGGAGACGGCATGGGGGTCCAGCGGACCGCCTGTCGCCTCCTCGAGGCCGCGGCGCAGCTCGGCCATTGCCCGGCCGACGACCGCGAGCTGGCTTCGACCGATCCGGGCAAAGACGGACCGGAGCAGTTCGCCCCCGAGCGCGTCCACTTCCTCCAGCATCCGGCGGCCGGCATCGGTCACACGGATGAGGACGACGCGGCGGTCTTCGGGGACCCGAGTCCGTTCGACGAACCCGCGCTCCTCGATGCGGTCGATGAGGCCGGTCGCGTTCGAGAGCGACACGTGTAGCACGTCCGCCAGGCGGCTCATCGGCATCTCGCCGCTCCGCTGGAGGGTGTAAAGGATGTGGAGCTGCGCCATGCTGATGCCGAGACGCAGGAGTCGCTCGCTCGAGGCGCACTTGACCTGGTTCATCGCGGCCCGGAAGTCGGCGATGATTGGGGCGTACGGGTCCTCGCCGACCTGGCCCGAAGGGGAAGCCTCGGGCGCGGTTGAGTTAGTTCGTATCACGTGAACAATCTAATCGCAATGAATCATCGTGTCAACCTCAATCGTTGACGCCCCATGCAGGAGTCCCGATGCGCTACGTCCTGATGACCGAGCCCCAGCAAGGGATGAGCTACGCCGACCAGCTGGCCGCCGCCAAGCGCGCGGAGGCCAACGGCTTCGACGCGTTCTTTCGGTCGGATCACTTCGCGAGCTTCCCCGGACCGCCCGACCAGCCGACCACGGATGCCTGGACGGTCCTCGCGGGCCTCGCGCGTGAGACCCAGCGGATCGGTCTCGGCGTGCTCGTTTCCCCCGTGACCTTCCGGCATCCCGGGACCTTCGCCAAGGTCGTGACGACCGTCGACGAGATGAGCGGTGGCCGGATCGAGGTCGGGGTCGGCGCGGGCTGGCACGACAAGGAGCACGAGCAGCTGGGGCTCGCGTTCCCACCATTGAAGGAGCGCGCGGACCTCATGGAGGACCAGCTCGCGATCCTGCACGGGCTGTGGGGCGAAGCCGATGGCTGGTCGTACGAGGGGGTGACCGGGATCCGGGTCAAGGACGCGCTCTTCCGGCCGCGGCCGGTCGATGTCGCCGGCCGACCACGGACGCCGATCGGTGGGGCTCGGCCACGGATCATCGTCGGTGGCCAGGGCACGCCTCGCTCGTTCCGTCTGGCCGCGCGCTATGCCGATGAGTTCAACCTGAGTTCGTCGTCACCGGCCAAGGCGGCCGAGATCGGCGTCGCCCTCGACGAGGCGTGCCGGGCGATCGGCCGCGAGCCGGCGACGCTCGCGCACTCGACGATGGCCGGCGTGCTCGTCGGTCGAACCGCGGACGAGGTCGCGGAACGCGAACGCACGGTTCTCGAGACGTTCGGGCCGGACGCGCAGGACGACGGCGAGACCTGGCTCGAGGAGCGGCGCAACCGCTGGGTCTACGGCACGCCCGATGAGGCGCGCGCCCAGCTCGAGCGGTTCGCCGCGGCGGGCATGGAACGGATCATGCTCCAGGACTTCCTCCCCTGGGACCTCGACATGATCGACGTCATGGGGGACGAGCTCGTCGGTCGCGCCTAATCGGCGGCGTCGGCTGCTTGGCGGTAGAGGTCGACGTCGCGGTGGATCGCGTCGGGGTCGACGCCGCGGGCGCGGGCCAGGCGCTCGGTCAGGGATTGGAGCGGCGTCACGGTGCCGAGCACGGCGGCGACCGGGGACGGGAGGTTCCGGGCCTCCGGGACGACGATGCGGCCGGCGGGCGTCAGCTCGGTCGGGAGGTCGGCGGCGATATCGGCCGTGACGATCGCTGCGGCATCCATACCGAT
>JAXDKY010000041.1:0-14783 GCA_034666885.1 Chloroflexota bacterium | reverse complement strand
GACGGCGGTATCGGCGAGGCCGACGATCGTGAAGCCGGGCAGGCCGGGAGCGACGTCCACCTCGACCCGGATGAGCCTCCCGTCGAGGCCATGGAGCGTGGCGGACGGGACGACAGCCAACATGGGGCCACCCTACTGGCGGTGGCTCACCCGGCCGTTACCGGTGACTCACCCGGCGCTCACTCGATCGCCCGGCGCGGGCGGCCCGTCAGCGCGCGGCGACCTTCTCCGCGGCCGCCGGCTTGTCCACGGCACGGGCGAAGTGCAGCAGCGACGCCCCGAGCACCGAATCGGCCTTCGTGAACATGAACGGCGCGCCCGAGTTCAGCGCGCTGATCGCGCCGCGGTACTCGTTGACGATCTGGTGGTCGATCGTCCGCTTCAACGCGCCCTCGGCGTTCTTGACGTTGATGCCGGTGAACGCGTTCGAGCGGTTGAGCACGAGCTGGACCTTGCTCTGCGGGTAGCCAAGGTGGTTCATGGTCTCGAGGATGAGGCGCACGTTCTTGAGGCACGACAGGTCGGCCGTCATCACGACGAACACCGTCTCGGCGGCCTCGAACACGCCCAGGTTCACGTCGTCGAGTCGCTTGTCGACGTCGATGAGCGTGTAGTCGTACATCGACGTGAGCGTCTCGGTGATGATCGGCAGGTGCTCGGGGCGCACGAGCTCGGCGCTCTCCGGCGACGGCGGGGCCAGGAGCAGGTCGACCCCGGAATCGTGCTTGACCATGACCTGGCGCACGAGCTCCGCGTCGATCGAGGGCGCCGTCACGATGTCGACGATGCTCTTGCGATCGAGCCCGAGGTCGAGGAAGACGCGGTGGTCGCCGAACTGCAGGTTGCCGTCGACGAGGGCGACCTTGCGGCCGAGCTCGCGATGGAGAGCGATCGCGGCGTTGATCGAGATCGTGGTCGTCCCCACGCCGCCCTTGGCGCCGTAGAACGCGAGGATGCGGCCCATCGGCGGCCGGGCGAGCAGGGCGTCCCGAGGTGCGAAGCGAGCCAGCAGGCTCTTGATGCGGGCGAGCAGCTCGGCAGGGTGGAACGGCTTGATGAGGTAGTCGTCCGCGCCGGCCCGCAGCCCCCGGACTTTCTGCTCCACCTCGCGCTCGGCGGTGAGCATGATGATCGGGACGTGCGCCGAGCCACCTTCCTCGCTGCGGATCTTGGCCGCGACCTGGTACCCGTCGAGCTTGGGCAGCATGACGTCGAGGAGGATGAGATCCGGGACCTCGGCGCCCCAGAGTCGGAAGCCCTCCGCGCCATCCCCGGCGATGACGACGTCGTAGCCCTCCTGCTTCAGCGTGTACTGCAGGAGGCGCTGGACATTCGGGTCGTCATCGACGACGAGGATCTTTGCGGCCATCAGTCCTCCACGACGGATGCGCGGGTCGGATCGCCGGCTGGGGGCCCCGGCGCGGCGATTATAGGGCGGGACTCGGGGGGATCCGCATCGTCGCCGCGCGCGTGCACGAACGCAAGCCGCAGGAAGTCCGTCACGCGGCGCTCGTAGTCCTCTCCCGCCACCGCGTGGCTGCCCTTGTGGCCGGCACCCGGCACGACCCACAGCTCGGCCGCCGGTCCGCCGAGCGCCGCGAGGCGTCGGCCATCGGCGATCGGCACGGTCGTGTCGGCCTCGCCATGGATAAGGAGCAGCGGGAGCGATTCGAGCAGGCCGATCATCCGGGCCGGCTCCGTCGCCCGCGGGTCCGCGCCAAGGACCCGCGTCGCACCGTCGAACAAGCGGGCCGCGACGAACCGCCCGGCCGGGCCGCCGACGCGGCTCGCGATCGGGACCTCGATCTCGGGCGCGGCCGAATCGGTGACGACCCCGACGACGATCGGGCGCGGCGCCTCGTTCACCCCGCGCGGCGCGGTCGGGTCGCCATCGGCAGCGGTCAGGGAGCCGTCACCGAGCACCGCGACCGCGGCGATCGCCGCGATCCCGCCCATCGAGAGGCCGACGAGCGCCACCCGCGTGATGCCGCGTTCACCGAGCCAGGCCAGGGCGCCCGCGATGTCTTCCGTCTCGAGGAGGCCGAACGTGGACGGCCCGTCGTCGGACCCGCCGTGTCCCCGAAAGTCGAGCCCGAGCACGCCGGCGGTCCGGCGGAGGAACGGTCCGTATTCGAGGATGTCCGGCGCGATCGAGCCCGAATACCCATGCAGCAGGACGATCGCCTCGTGCGGATCCGGCCGCCACGACTCCCCTGCCCCTTCGGCGGGCAGCCAGCGCGCGGACAGGCGCAGGCCGTCGCGGGCACGCAACCGGACGACTTCCCCGCCGAGCTCGTCAAGGGCCGGGCCGAGCGCGTCCTCGCCCGGAAGGGCCCGCGGCGCCGTGAGCAGCCGCTCGACGGCGCGTCGGGAGGCCGCCCGCAGGGTGATCGCCGAGACTGCCGCCGTCGCGCCGGCGGCCAGGACTCGGCGGATCACCCGCCGCTGATGGTGGTGCCCGGGTCGGCCGGCGGCAACGAGGACGTCGAGCGGCTGCCCGGCGTCGTCGTGGCGGCGACGGATCTGGGCGACCCGCCCTCGTTATCGGTCGTCGGCTGCACGAAGTCCAGGAACGGCTCGAGGAGCCGCGTGAACTCGAACGGGATGACGAACTTCGTGGATGGACTCGCACCGAGGGCCTTGAGCGCCTCGAGGTACTGCAGCGACATCGTCTTCTGGTCGACGCCGGTGGCCGCCTGGAAGATCCTGGTGAGTGCTTCGCCGAAGCCCTCGGCTCGCAGGATCGCCGCCTGGCGGTCGCCTTCGGCCTTGAGGATCTCGGACTGCTTCTGGCCTTCGGCGACATTGATCGCGGCCTGCCGGTTGCCCTCGGACTCGGTGATGACCGCGCGCCGCGTCCGCTCGGCGGACAGCTGGCGGTTCATGGCGTCCTGGACGGCGACTGGCGGAGTGATCTCGCGGATCTCGACCGTCGTGACCTTGCCGCCCCAACGCTCGGTCACCTCATCGAGCTTGACCCGCAGGACCTCGTTGATCTGCTCGCGCTTGGAGAGGACCTCGTCAAGGAGGATGTCGCCGATGACGGCGCGGAGTGTGGTCGTCGCGACACCCTGGAGGGCACCCGGGAAGTTGACGACGTTGACGACGCTCTTGAGCGGATCGCTGATGCGCCAGTAGATCAGGAAGTCGACGTTGATCGGAGCGTTGTCCTTGGTGATCGTCGTCTGGCTCGGGACCTCGATGAACTGCTCGCGGACATCGACCTTGACCGGCCGGTCGATGACCGGGATCAGGAACCGCAGGCCAGGCTCGCGGACCATCGATTCGTTCGTCCGGCCGAGCCGGAAGACGACCATCTTCTCGTACTGCTGGACCACCCGGATCGACAGGTAGACGATCACGAGCAGGACAACGACGACGAAGGCGACGGTCGCCGCTATGACCGGGACTTCCATGGTTCCTCCGATGGCCTCAGGCCTGTGACGGGAGTGGATCCGGTTCGACGAGCACCGTCAGCCCGTCCACCGCGACCACCTTGACTGGGGTGCCTCGTTCGATCGGGCGGTCGTTCGCCGAGCGGGCCGTCCATTCCTCCCCGGCGGCGTGGATCGACCCGATCGGCTGGAGCGGCCGGCGGACGATCCCGAGGGCGCCTGGCGGAAGCAGGAACGAGCCGACGGTCCCCAGGGGCGACGCCATCCCTCGGCTGCGGATGGCAGCGTAGACGACGAGCGCGATGAAGGCGCCTGCCGTCACGGTGACCGTCGCGATGACGGGGCTGGCCACACGCGCCAGCGGCTCGAACGGGTCGACGGGCGCGGTAAACAACGCCGATGCGCCGAGCGCGAAACAGACGAGTCCGCCGAAGCCGAGGAGGCCGTGGCTTGTGACCGTCAGCTCTAGGCCGATCAGGACCAGGCCCAGGACGATCAACAGCAACCCGCCGACGTTGAGGGGCAGCGTGCCGAGCCCGATGAACGCGAGGATGAGCGCCAGGGCGCCGAGGATGCCGGTGATGAAGTTGGGAGCGTAGAGCTCTACCAGGAGGCCCGCCGACCCGAGGCTGAACAGGAGGAACGCGATCGTCGGGTCGGACAGGAGCCGGATGAACGAGAGGAACGGGCTCATCGGCACCTCGGTCGGCGTGGCACCGGCGAGGTCGAGCACGCGCGTCTCGCCGGCCACCTCGACCGTTCGGCCGTTGGCGAAGCTCAGCACCTCGTCGATCGTCGAGGCCGCGCCGTCGACCGCGCCGATCGCGACGGCCTCGCTCACCGGCGACGACTTGGCGTCCCTGACCGTGGAGATCGCCCAATCCACATTCCGGTGGCGGGCCTCGGCGATGGCCGTGATCTTGGCGATCGCGTCGTTCTTGACCTTGTCGCCGAGCGTGCCCGGGATGTCCTCACCCTGGCCGCCGACCGGCGAGGCGGCCCCGATGCTCGTTCCCGGAGCCATGACCGCGATGTTGGCCGCGAGCGTGATGAAGGTCCCCGCGCTGGCCGCGAAGCCACCGGCGGGCGCGACCCAGACGATCGTCGGGACCTTCGATTCGAGCAGGGTGCCGACGATGTCGTTCGTGGAATCCAGGAAGCCGCCGGGGGTGTTCAGCTTGATGACGACCGCCGCTGCACCGTCGCGCTCGGCTTGCGCGATCCCGTCGGCGAGGTACTGGGCCATGCCCTGATCGACGATGCCGGTCGTCGGCAGGACGATGACCTCGCGGTCGCCGGCCGCCGAGGTGCCGCTCGCGGCCAACGCGAAGATCCCGATGGCCAGCGACAGGCCCGAGAGAAAGCGAGTGGCGCGACGGGTCACGATGGAGCAACCTCCGCGAGGATTATCGCATCGACCCGTCGAGAGGCCCAGGCTGGCCGCCGGCAGCCGGCGTGGCCTCCAGCGCCTCGAAGATGAGCCGGCTCCAGGTCTCCAGGTCATCGGCGACCGCGGCCACGTCCCCCGCGCTCGCGAACGAGCCCTGCAGCTTGTCGCGCTCACGCACGTCGACGCGTCGGCCACGGGCGTCGGCGACGAAGACCACGCCCAGGTGCACCGAGCCCACGTCGGTCGTGTCGTCGTTGAGCAATGCCAGCGGCTCGAAAGCGGGTTCGAAGTCCGCCTCGAGCTCCTCGTGCCACTCCCGCAGCAACCCGCCGTGCAGGTCGCCGTCGCCGGGATTCAGGTGGCCGCCGACCCCGATCGACCAGCGATCGTGCAGCCGCTGGTCCGCACCCGCCCGGGTCCGGCGCATCAGGAAGTAGCGGTCGCCGTCGCGCAGGACGATGTAGGGGATGACCTGCTTGAAGCTCGGATCGTGCTCCATCGCGGCCCGGGGCTCGTAGCGACCCTCGTGCCCGATGAGCGCCAGGCACGCGGCCAGCCCTTCGGTCCGGAGGCCGTACCAGCCCGCGGCGTCCGGTAACCGGTCGCGTGCGACGACGAGGACCTGCTCTTCGCTCATCGCGGCATCGCTTCCAGGCGCTCGCGGGCGCTCCGCAAGCGCTCGACGACCTCCGCGCTGTCCGGGCCGCCCGGTCGCTCCAGCTCCGTGAGCCACGCCTCCAGGGCGGCGATGAGCTCACGCACCCGCTCGGCTATCGCTGGGCCGTTGGTGGCGATGATCCCGGCACCCATGGTGGCGTCGCCTCGGGCGAGCCGGGTCGTGTCGCGCCAGCCGCTGGCGGCCAGGCCGGCAGCCGTCGGCCAGTCCGGCGACGCCGCGCCGGACCCGTCGCCGGCGACCGCCTCCACGAGGGCCGCAGCCACGATGAGCGGCAGGTGGCTGATCCCCGCCACGGCGCGGTCGTGTGCCGCGGCCCCGAGCCGGACCGGTTGGGCCCCGCACGCCACCGCGAGGCGCTCGACCCGTTCCAGCGCGGCCTCGTCGGAGTTCGGCACGACGACCCACGGCCGGTCGACGAAGAGGTCGGCGCTGGAGGAGCCGTAGCCGCTCGTCTCGCGCCCGGCCATGGGGTGGCCGCCCACGAACCGGAGGCCGAGCGCCATCGCGCGCAGCACGATGGCTTCCTTGGTGCTCGCGACATCGGTGATCACGGCGTCCGCGGCGAGGACGCCACGCCACGCGCCGGCGAGCTCATCGAGCTGGGCGAGGCAATCCGGCGCCGGGCCGGCCAGCACCACGAGGTCGGCGCCGTCGATCGCGGCCTCCGGGGAGGGCGCGGCCAGGTCGATAAGACCGTCGGCGAAGGCGGCCGCGGGTCCACGGCCTTCCGGCGTCCAGGCGGCGATCGACCACGCTTCAGACCGGGCTCCGCGGAGCGGATCCCGCAGCGCACGAACCACGGAACCGCCGATGAGACCCAGCCCCAGCATCGCGATCCGCATGCTCGCGAGTATCGCAGTCACCCTTCCGACGCGCTCCACCGCAGTGCTACCATCCCGCCCGGAGCGCGCGAACGTGGTTCGAGGCGTCTTCCACCTCCACCACGGAGCGCGAGCATGACGGGCGACTCGAGGCCGATCAAGGTCCTCCTCGTAGACGACCACCAGCTCCTGACCGATTCCCTGGCGCGGCTCCTCGCGGCCGAGCCGGATATCGAGGTCGTGGGGATCGGCGCGAGCGTGGCGGAGGCGAAGCAGCTTGCCGCCGAGCGGATGGACGTCGTCCTGATGGACTACCGCCTGCCAGACGGCACCGGCGCGGAGGCGACGCGGGCGATCAAGGCGCGCTGGCCGAGCGCCCGGGTGGTGATGCTGACGGCGGTCCAGGACGACGAGACGGTCCTCGAATCGATCCAGGCGGGCGCGGACGGCTATCTCACGAAGGACCGTGCCGTCGACGACGTCGTCGCGACCGTCCGCAGCGCCCGAGCCGGCGAGACTCTGCTGCCGCGCTCGGTGATCATCGGCATCGCCCAGCGGGTGGCGATGGCTCGCGATCGGCAGCCCGAGCGGCCACCCATCGAGGCGCTGACCGCGCGCGAGCTCCAGGTCCTCCAGGCGCTGGCCGAAGGCATGGCGACCCCGGACATCTGCGAGACGCTGTTCATCTCCCGCAATACGCTCCGGACGCACGTCCAGAACATCATGATGAAGCTACACGTGCACTCGAAACTGGAGGCCGTGACGGTCGGGCTGCGCAACCGGATCATCGACCCGCCGCGCCCCGACGGCCGTCCCTACTGACCCGTCCGCCGCGGCACGCAGGCGTGGCCGGCAGGCCCGACTACCCGGCTAGCCCTGCCCGGGATTCCGCCGCCGTGTCTGGCGCCGTTGCGTGACCCGTCGCTCGGTCTCGCTCGGCGGACCGGGATCATCCGGCGGGTTCTGGCGGCGGAGGGTCTCCCGCCGCTCGACCTCGCGACGCTCCTCGTCGAGGAACGCCCCGCAGCGAGGGCAGCGGCGTTCCTCGAAGAACAATGACGCGAGCGGCGTCACGGTATAGAGCTGGCGGCCGCACTTCCAGCAGGCGAGTCGCGGCATCAGGCCGTGGTCAGCCGACCCGAGGCAGGCTGGCCAGCGCCGCTTCCACCTTCTCCGCCGGGTACTCGTAGTCCTCGAGCGACCCATCGAGGTAGCGCTCGTAGGCCGAGAGGTCGAAATGGCCGTGTCCGCACAGGTTGAACAGGATGACCCGGGCCTCGCCGGCCTCCTTGGCCTCCATGGCCTCGTCGATCGCGACGCGGATGGCGTGGGTCGGCTCGGGCGCCGGCAGGATGCCCTCGGCCCGGGCGAAGGTGACGCCGGCCTCGAAGCTCGAGCGCTGGTGGACGCTGCGGGCCTCGATCAGGTCGTGTTCCTTGAGGAGGCTGACCAGCGGCGACATGCCGTGGTAGCGCAGCCCGCCGGCGTGGATGGGCTCGGGGATGAAGTCGTGCCCGAGGGTGTGCATCTTGGCGACCGGGGCCATCTTCGCGGTATCGCCGTAGTCGTAGGCGTACACCCCGCGGGTCAGGCTCGGGGCCGCCTCGGGCTCGACCGCGACGATCCGATGCTTCGCCCCGTCACGCAGGTTGCGACCGAGGAATGGGAAGGTCAGCCCAGCAAAGTTCGAGCCGCCGCCGGTGCAGCCGATGATGACGTCCGGCGACTCGCCGGCCATCCCCATCTGCTCGATCGCTTCCTGGCCGATGACCGTCTGATGGAGCAGGACGTGGTTGAGGACCGACCCCAGGGCGTACTTCGTGTCGTCGCGGGTCGCTGCATCCTCGACGGCTTCGCTGATGGCCATCCCCAGCGAGCCCGGGCTGTCCGGCGTCTCCGCGAGCACCGAGCGCCCGTAGTTCGTCGTCAGCGACGGGCTGGCCACGACCTCCGCCCCGTACGTCTCCATGAGGATCCGGCGGTACGGCTTCTGGTCGTAGCTGGCGCGGACCATGTAGACCTTGACCTCGAGGCCGAAGTAGGCCCCGGCGAACGCAAGGGCACTCCCCCACTGGCCGGCGCCGGTCTCGGTCGCCAGCCGCTTGACGCCCTGCTCCTTGTTGTAGAACGCCTGGGCGAGCGCGGTGTTCGGCTTGTGGCTCCCGGCCGGGCTACCGCCTTCGTACTTGTAATAGATGTGGGCCGGCGTATCGAGCACGCGTTCGAGCCGGTGCGCCCGGAAGAGGGGGCTCGGACGGAAGAGCCGATAGGCATCGCGAACCGGTTCCGGGATCTCGATGTCGCGCTCCGCGGAGACTTCCTGGCCGATGAGGGCCATCGGGAAGAGCGGGGCGAGGTCGTCGGGACCGATCGGCCCGAGCGTCGCCGGATGCAGATACGGCGACGGCGGCACGGGCAGGTCGGCCGCGATGTTGTACCAGGCGCGCGGGATCCGGGATTCGTCGAGTACGAACTTGGTCTGTCGGGGATCCGACGGCGCCATGATGGAACCTCCCGCTGTGGCCCGGGTGACGGGCCGGGACGGGAGCCTAGCGCCCGCGGGCTCGGCGGCGCAACCGCTCGGGCCGTGTGGCCCACGCGGCGCTCCCGCCGAGCAGGGGCAGGACGAAGATCACACCGCTATCGTGCTTGCTCTTGCCGCCCGCGCACGGTCGGGTCGTGGACCCCTGGGCCTTGTTCTTGCCGGGCGGCGGCGCGCCGTCGGCCGGGCACGGGGCCTTGGCTTTCACGGTCTTGGGTGGCTTCGGCTTGGGCTTCGGGGTGCCTTGCACGGGGATCGGCGTCGGGGCCGCGGTCGGTCGGGGCGTCACGCGCGGGGTCGGCCGGGGGGTCGCGCGCGGTGTTGCGCGCGGCGTTGGCGCGGCCGTGGGGGCGGCCGTCGGCGCCGCCGTCGGGGCGGCGGTGGGAGGTGCGGTCGGGGCCGCCGTGGGGAACGACGTCGCGACGGGCGTCCCGACCGCGGCCGGCACGGATGACGTGTCCGCCGATGGGGACGCGGCGGCGCTGGGCTCGATCGACGGCGTAAGGCTCGCCGCTGGCGCGCTGGCTGCGGCGCTCGGCTCGGTGGATGGCGCACTGCCCGGCGGTGTGGCCGGCGGCTGGGTCCCGGGCGCGGTCGCAGGCGTCGGTGAGGCCGGCGCGGTCGTCGGTGGGACGACGGCGACGGGGCCGTTGGAGCGGTCGGTGCCCGCTTCCTGCTGCTGGAGCCGAACCCCGCCGATGCCCAAAGCGATCGTCGCAAGCACCAGATTCAGGACGCCAAGGCTCAGGATGAGTCGGACGCGCTGAGTTGCCGTCACGGCGATATGAGACTCCTGTGGACCGAGTGTAGGTCGGGAGCGGGGTGGTCTGATGGTACACGCCCCCGGGTCATCCCGATATCGCGGCCATCGACTCGGACGTGACGGGCACGTAGCGCGCAGGCCCGCCGCCGGTCACGCTCTCGAACAGCCCGAGGCGATCGACCCGGGCCGGGATGCGACGGTCGGCCATGACGCTGGCGAGCCGACCGGCGACCAGCGTGCCGGCGGCGACGCCGTCCGATCGGGCCAGCGTGAGGTGCGGCCGGAATGGGCGCGGCTCCGACGGCCAGCCGACCGCGACCAGCGCCGCATCGAGCTCGGTCGCCAGCCGCCCGAGCCGGTCGGCACCCTCGGCGATGCCGATCCACAGGGCCCGCGGTCGGCCCTGCGGGGGGAACGTCCCGGCGCCGCCGAGCTCGAGGTCGAACGGCCCGCCCGCGGCGACCGCCACGGCGCGCACCGCCGCAGCGGTCGGCTCGATCCGATCCTCGGGCGTCGGACCGAGGAAGCGCATCGTGAAGTGCAAGCCATCGAGACGGACCCAGCGGACGTCACGAGCGCCGGCCGGCAGGGGCTCGGCCCGAACCTCGTCCACTACCGAGCGGACGGCTGCGGCGGCGTCATCGGGGAGCGGCACCGCCACGAAGAGGCGCCGGCCGGGCATGCCGGCGAACGGATCGACCCAGCGCTCCCCGCGCGGGCTCACGGCGGTCCGGCGGCGCCCTCGCGTGCGGCGCCCTCGGGTGCCGCGTCCTCGTGGGCGACACCTCCGCCACCGCCGACCTCGCGCAGCCACGTCGCGCGGTCGTCGCGCAGCACCTGCATGGCGACCTCGTGGTCGCGCCAGCCCACCACGTCGACGGCCTTGTTCTCGAGCGCCTTGTACGTATTGAAGAACTGCTCGATCTCGACGAGGCGATGCGGGCGGACCTGGTCGAGACGCTCGATGTGCTGCTGGTGCATGTCGCCGAGCGCGACGCACAGGACCTTGAAGTCGAAGCCCTTCTCGTCGCGCATCTCGAGTCCACCGATGGGCCGCGCCCACACGTGGCAGCCGGTGAATGTCGGCTCGTCGATCACGAGCAGCGCGTCCGTGTGATCGCCGTCACCGGCGCGAGTGCCCTCGATGAAGCCATAGTCGAAGTTGTAGAAGACCGCGCTGCTCAGCACGCGGTCCAGGCGGAAGACCCGTGCCTCCTCGTCGAACTCGTACTTGTTGCGCGACCCGCGCGGGATCTCGACGACGATCTCGACCACGTCCGGGAACTCACCGGGGCTCTGCATGCCGTCACGATACCGCGGCGGGCGCACCCTGCCCGGTCAGCCGGTCCGCCGGTCCGCCCTGTCGATCGGCGGCTGCACCACGCTGGCCGTTCCGCCAGAGATATTCACCCGACGGCTAGGAACGGCACATCGAGCGACCCAAGGCGTCGGATGCTGGGGCTGCCAAGGTGCCGCAGGCGTCGGCGAGGCTCATTCGAGCGCCTAACGGCTCGATCCGATCGCGTTGAGGCAACCGATACCCCGGTTCTAGCAATGGGACGAATATCGCATGGCGCAAGGGCGCCGAAGCGGTGCCGGCGCATTGGCGGCGCATTGGCGGCGCCGAAGCGGTGCCGGCGCAAAGGGCCGGAGCGGTGCCGGACCAGGCGGGAGCGGCGCCGGACCAGGCGGGAGCGGTGTCGGACCAGGCCCGAGCGATGCCGACGGATCCGCTCACGGATCCCGCAACAGGGGCCCCTGGTCGGTCGCGGCCCAGAAGGGCGTCTACGCCCAGTGCGCCTCGATCGGCGGCGGCAGCGCGTGCGGTAATGGACAGGGACCGGCGTCACCGGCGCAGATCGGCGGGCTGTACACCGCGATGACCTCAGGCACGTAGGTCAAGCCGGACGCAAAGGAGCCGACCCCGGCCGCGATCACGAGGAGTTGGACGGCGCCGATCACCCGATGTCGAGAGGGCCGTCGACCCGATGAGGGCCCGCCGCGCTGCGGCGGGCCGCCGTCAATCGTTGTAGAGGCGCTCTTCGATCAACTTCTCTTGCACGGTTCGACCGTTCGGGTCGAAGCAAGAGAACTCGAAGTGCTTCTCGAACTCGAGGTCCACATTGTCCTGGCCGCCGCGGTTCTTCTCGACCGACAGGATCACCCAGTCGCGGAAGCGCTGCGCCTGGTACGGGTTGAACTCGATGTTGACCTTGGCGACGATGTGGTACTTCTCGTTCATGATCAGGATGATGTCGGCTTCGTAGTTGATGGCCGACGAGCCGCGCAGGTGGAAGTTGCGCAAGCGCGAGGCCTTGAGCCCTTCCTTGTCCGCGGCCACGATCGCCACCGTCGGCACTTCCTCGGACAGCGCGATGTCCTTGAGGCCGTTGACGATGTAGGTGACCTTCTCGCCCTCGTTCTCGGGCTCCGGGATCTGCGGCACCTTCTGCATGTAGTCGACGAACACGACGAGCCGGCGATCGCCCGACAGCTGCCGATGCTGCTGGACGAGCTTGCGGATGTTGTCGATGGTGCTGGCCGTCTGCGAGCCCCGCAGCAGGTACAGGTTCTGGCCGTAGCGGGCGATGCGATCGAGCGACGGGCGCAACCGCGGGTTGTTGGCGAGCTGCGGGGCGGGTCCGCCCTCGGCCATCCACGTCCCGAGGATCTCCTTGCGGACATCCTGGATCTTGATCGCGCCGGTCTTGTGCGGCAGGTGGGCCAGCGCCGACTCCATGGCGATGAGCCGGTTCATGAGATAGGCCTCGTCGTGCTCGAAGCACAGGTACAGCACGTTGGCCTGGCCGCCCGAGGCGATATTGCGCGCCATCTGCAGGGCCATCGTGGTCTTGCCGGTGCCCTGGGCGCCACCGATCAGCATCAGCTCCCCGGCGCGCAGGCCGAGGCCGATGGTCTTGTCGAGCGGGGTGAAGCCCAGCGGGACCGGCTGGTACTCCGCCAGGTGCCCGGTCGTTACGCGCTCATTCAGGTCGCCGAGGACCTCGAGGGCGGAGCGCGGCGTCATGCTGCCGGTGTCGGTATCGAGGTGCCAGCCGCTCGTCGAGGGGGCGAGTCCGGCGTCAGTCTTGATGGTCACGCGGTGGAGTCCTCCCCGAGGGCATGGGCTGGTTTTCGCCGCGGTGCGGCTGCCGTAGCGTAGCACCCGCGCACCGCGAATCACCCACCCGGAAGTGCTATTCCGCGGCCCCGCCATCTGGCTTGGCCATCTCGTCGAAGGTGGCCACGATGGCCCGGATCGCACCCTCGTAATTGGCGAGGTCCATCCATTCGTCGGGGGCGTGGGCGTTCTCGTGAGGCTGGGCGAATCCGAGCAGGACGACCGGCAGGCCAAGGATCGATTCGAAGCTCGAGGAGACCGGGATCGAACCCCCCTCGCGGGTGTAGAACGGCGCGCGACCGAACGTCGTTTCGAGCGCCCGAGCGGCGGCTCGGGTCACCGGGTGGTCGATCGGCGTCAGGCTGGGTCGCCCGCCGCCGAGGTCTTCGACGCTGACCTTGACGCCCGGTGGCGCGATCTCCAGCACGAAATCGCGGAACTTCTCGAAGATGTCGAGCGGGTCCTGGGCGGACACCAGCCGGCAGCTGATCTTGGCGTGGGCGTGGGCCGGGATGATCGTCTTGGAGCCGGCGCCCTGGAAGCCACCCCAGATGCCGTTGACGTCGAGCGTCGGCCGCGTCGCCCGCCGCTCGAGGGTCGAATACCCGACCTCGCCGACCAGCCCCTCGATGCGGCTCTCCCGTCGATAGGCCTCCTCGTCGAAGGGCAGTTCCGTCATCGCAGCGCGTTCCGCCTCGGTCAAGGCCACGACCGCGTCGTAGAACCCGGGGATTCGGATCCGGCCGTCGGGGCCCTTGAGGGCAGCGATGATCTGGGCGAGCGCGTTGGCCGGGTTCTGGACGGCTCCGCCGTAGCCGCCCGAGTGCAGGTCGACGGCCGAGCCGACGACATCGACCTGGGCGTACATGATGCCGCGCAGGCTGACCGTGATGGCCGGGAGGTTGCCCTCGAAGAAGCCGGTGTCGCTGATGATCGCGACGTCGGCCGCAAGCCGATCCTTGTTGGCCGCCAGCCACTCGTCCAGCCCTTCCGACGAGCTCTCCTCGGCGCCCTCGAACACGTACTTCACGTTGATCGGGAACGCCCCGCGTGTCGCCAGCACGGCGGCCGCGGCCATCGCGTGCGCGTGGATCTGGCCCTTGTCGTCGGCGGAACCGCGCGCCAGCATCCGGCCATCGACCACGGCGGGCTCGAACGGCGGCGAGGTCCACAGCTCGAGCGGATCGACCGGCTGGACGTCGTAATGGCCGTAGATGAGCGCGGTGGGCGCCCCGTCGGCGTGGAGCCAGTCGGCGTAGACGACCGGGTGCTTGCTGGTCTCCTCGACCGCGACGTGCTCGAGGCCCGCGGAGCGCAGGGTGTCGGCCAGCCAGTCCGCGGCGCGGCGCACGTCCGGCGCGTGCTCGGGCAGGGCCGAGATGCTGGGGATCCGGAGGAAGTCCTTGTAGCTCTCGAGACGCGCGTCCTGGGTCTCGTCGAGGTACCGGTCGATGGACGGGGGCGAGGCAGTCAGGTCAGGCATCGCCGGATTCTATCGAACCGTGCGGGGAATCGAACGAGCGGGCCGGTGGACCGGCCCGCTCGGGTTCGGGGTCTGGGGTGAGCGCCGGTCAGGCCGGCTGGGGATTCGGCTCGGGAATGGGCTGGCCTGGACCGATGACCGCGGGGATGCCCCCGCCGTCGTCCTTGGGAGGCATGTCGGAGAACAGCGCCTCGAAGCCGGCACTGTCCACGGTCTCCTCGGCGACCAGCTTCTCGGCGAGGGCGACGAGGCGATCGCGGTGGGTCGTGAGGACCTCCGTCGCTCGTTCGTAGGCCTTGTCGATGATCGCCCGGACCTCTTCGTCGATCACGCGCGCGACGTCGTCGCTGTAGTTGCGCTGCTCGCCGATCTCGCGGCCGAGGAAGACCAGCTCGTCGCGCTTCCCGAAGGACAGCGGGCCGAGCTTGTCGCTCATGCCGAACTCGGTGACCATGCGCCGCGCGAGATCGGTCGCCTTCTCGATGTCATTGCTGGCACCGGTCGTGGTGTCGCCGAAGATCATCCGCTCCGCGACGTTGCCGCCGAGCAGGCCCGCGATCTTGTCCTCGAACTCGGTCTTGGACTGGAG
>JAXDKY010000040.1:0-2629 GCA_034666885.1 Chloroflexota bacterium | reverse complement strand
GCCACCGGGCGTGGAGGCGAGCTTCGTCGGCGACGAGGTGGTCGCGCACCGCTGGGTCTCGGCGGCAATCGCACTCGATCAACGGGCGGCGGGCGACATCGACATGTGGGTCCCGACGAGCAGCGTCCTCGAGCGCCTGGTCGAGACTGGTGCCACGAGCGCCGCGGAGCTTGGCGAGCGGCTCGTCCTCGGGCCGACTCGAGCGCCCCAGGTCATCGAGGAGGGCCCCACCATCATCCGGTTCCAATTCGGCGCGGTCGGGGCCACACCCGGCCGTGAGGGATCCGGGACCCTTCACGGCCGGCGCGAGCTCGTGCTCGTCGATCCCGGCGATCCATCCGACGAGGCACTCGACGCGATCATGGCGGCCGTCCTCCGCCGCGAGGGCGCCATCCGCGCGATCGTCCTGACCGCAACCGATCCGGATCGAGCGGCCGGCGCCGAGGCCCTGGCGATCCCGCTCGGGGTCCCGATCCTCGTCGCGCCGGGCGCCGGCCGGCACCTGCCGTATGCGACCCGCGAGCTGACCGACGGCGAACGCCTGCCGGCCGACGTCGAGCTTCGGATCCGTCTCGGACCGCCGGGAAGCGGCCGGCTGGACATCCTCGAGGGTTCAGCGGGGGAGTGATGCTCCGAGGTTGCGGAGGAGGTTGAGGCCTTCCGAAACCTGCTCGCTCGGGGCGTACGGACCCGGCATCAGGAAGCACGGCCGACCCGACAGCGCGACGCCGACCAGCTGCCCCCACGGCTCCGTCAGCGAGCGCCCAGCGGCGATCTCTGCGGCTCGCTTGTAGACGAAGACCACGGCGGCGGGCCGCCAGACCGCGATCTTCTGCCACAGTGGCCCGACGCCGGCCCGGAGCGTCGCATCGGTCGCCGTGTCGCGCTTCGAAGGGACCTTGAACAGGTCGGTCACGCCGTGCCCGGCGGCGATCAGCGCGTCATCGGCCGTCTCGATCGGGGTGTCGCGGGGGAGGATCTGGGCGACCATGAGCCGCTCCCAGAACATCCGCCCAAGACGACCCTGGAAGTAGTGACCGGCGGTGACGCTGACCGGCGACGGGTTGAGCCCGACGAAGAGGAGCCGATCCCGGAGGGGCGGCAGGTCCGCCAGCGTCTCGACCGGCTTGCCATCGATCGCGAGCGTGGTCCGGTGGGGCCCCGGATCGGGTCGGCGGGTCAGGGCCTCGAGGTCGTCGATCACCCGCCGAGTCTACCCGGGCCCGGTGAGCCGATAGCCGAGCCCGTACTCGGTCGCGATGTACGACCCGCCGGGCGCGACGCCGCCGAGCTTCATGCGGAGGTTCCGGATGGTCATCCGCAGGAGATGGACGTCGGCGTCGTAGCCGGAGCCCCAGACGGCGGCCAGAACCTGGCGATGGGCCACGAGCTGGCCGGCATGCTCGACGAGATAGGCGAGCAGCCGGAACTCGGTTGGCGTCAGCCGAACGTCCTCGCCCCCGAGACGGGCACGGTGGTCGTCGAGATCGATCACGAGGTCGCGATGCTGGAGCCGGCGCGGCCGATCCGATGTGGGCGTCGACGCCCGCCGGAGCGCCGCCTCCACGCGCGCGACGAGCTCCGGGAAGCTGAGCGGCTTCGTGATGTAGTCGTCCGCCCCCAGCTTGAGGCCGCGGATCTTGTCGGCCTCGGAGCTGCGTGCGGTCGCGAGGATGATCGGCACCCGGCTGAATTCCCGGATGCGCTCGATGACCTGCCAGCCGTCGAGACCTGGCAGGGCGACGTCGAGGATGACGAGATCTGGGTGCGATTCATAGAACCGGCGGAGCGCGTCGTTGCCGGTCGGTGAGACGAGTGCCTCGTAGCCGGCCCGTCCGATCCACAGCTCGAGGAGGGCGGCGAACTCCGGCTCGTCCTCGACGATCAGGATCCGCTCAGCCACCGACATGCTCCGCTGTGGGAGGGGTCGCCGCTGACGCCGCTGCGGACGACACACGCCCAGCGCGCCGCCCGGGCAGGATCGGCAGGGTGAAGCTGACCCGCGTACCCGGTCGGCCGTCGGGTCGATCGCCGATCGTCAGGCTGCCCCCGTGCGCCTCCACGAGCCGACGGCAGATGTACAGGCCGAGGCCCGTTCCCGGAATCCGCGACTCGCGAACGTTCCACGCCCGGTGGAACGGCTCCGAAACGAGCGGTCGGTCCTCCTCCGGGATGCCGATGCCTTCGTCGTCGATGTGGACGTCGAGCCACGTGCCCGCGACGTCGGCGGCTATGACGACCGGCGAGTCGTCCGGGGCGTACTTCAGGGCGTTCCCCACGAGGTTCTCGAGGATCCGGCCGACGCGCGCCGCATCGACCTCGATCGGCGGCAGCTCGACGGGGAGGTCGGTCACCAGGCGATCGTCGTCTCCGGACAGGGCCAGATCGCCGCGGAGGCGGGCGACCAGCGAGCTGAAGGAGACGGGAGTCCGCTCGAGGATCAGCGGGTCAGCATCGAGATGGGTCGCATCGAGGATCTGGCTGATCAGGTCGCCGAGGCGCGTGGTCAGGCTCTGGATCCGCTCCAGGTACTCCCGATGCTGCTCGGGCTCGAGCTCGAACTGGAGCAGCGTCTCGGAATAGCCCTGGATGAGGGCGATCGGCGTCCGGAGCTCGTGGCTGACCGTCG
>JAXDKY010000039.1:0-9730 GCA_034666885.1 Chloroflexota bacterium | reverse complement strand
ACTCGAAGACCTTGTCGTACCAGAGCAGCTGGCCGCTGTCGTCGGTGATCTGCGCGATGACGTCGCGGAAGTAGTGGTTCCAGCGCTGGTTGGCCGGTTTGGGCCCGTGGACCGCGAAGGCGGTCTCAACGTCTGTCCCGGGCTCGGCCTCCGTGTAGTACCAGACGTCGGTCCCGCGCCGGAAGCCCGAGAAATTGCGCAGCCCGGACGCGCGGATCTCATCGACGAGCTCCGGCCAGATCTCGGCATGGCGCCGCTCGTACTCGGCCTCAGTGCCGGGGAAGATGCGGAGGTAGAACACGGCGCGGTCCATGGGCGGGCCTCCTCCAGGGGCGAGCGGGTCCGGTCGATGGGCGGCCGGTTGCATCGTAGCAGCGCGGCTGCAATCGGTACCAGCCCACGGCGCTCCGGTAGCATGTCGTCATGTCGGAGCGGCTCCGGCTGGGGGTCCAGCCACTCACCTATGGGCTCACCTGGGCCGAGTCGCTGCGCGCCGCGCAGGCCATCGATGACCTCGGTTTCGACTACCTGTGGGGACACGACCACCTGTATTCGACCGGCGGCGACCCGTTCCAGCCGTTCTTCGAAGGCTGGACGACGCTGGCGGCCTGGGCGGCTGCCACCAGGCACGTCCGGCTCGGCCTGCTGGTCGGTGCCAATCCGTTCCGAAACCCCGGCATCGTCGCCAAGATGGCGGCGACGGTCGACCACATCAGCGCGGGCCGCCTCGTTCTGGGGCTCGGTGCGGGGAATCGCGAGCTCGAGGCCACGGCCCACGGGATGGATCCAGGCCGCAGCGTCGGCGAGCGACTCGACTGGCTGGATGAAGCCCTCGCTGTGGTCCGCGGGCTGCTCGACGGGCGGACCGTGACCCATCAGTCGGCGCGCTATCAGTTCGACAGCGTGCGACACGCGCCGGGGCCGATCCAGACGCACGTCCCGTTCATGGTCGGCTCGGCCGGCGAGCGGAAGGGCCTGCGGATCGTCGCCCGCCACGCCGACCTCTGGCAGATGTGGCTGGCGATGGGCGACCTGGCGCCGTTCGAACACAAACGGGCTGTCCTGCACGAGCATTGCCGGGCGATCGGCCGCGACCCGACGACGATCGAACACACGATCGGCGGCAAGCTCGTCATCCGCGCAACCGCCGCCGACGCCCGCCGCGCCTTCGATGAGCAGGTCCGCTTCCATGGCTGGACCGATCCGATCCAGACGGAGTCGGCCTGGACCGGCACGTCCGAGGACATCGCGCGGGCGCTGGTGGCCTTCCGGGCCGCCGGGGTGGACGGCTTCAGCGCGTCGATCGCCGCCCCGCTCGACCTCGAGACCGTCGAGCGGCTGGCGACCGAGGTCCGTCCGATGGTCGACGGCTCGTAGCCAGACCCGGACATGGATCGAGCCCGCCGATGGCGGGCCCGATCGTGCGTGGCGGGGCCGTGCCTACTTGGCGGCAGCCTCGACGTTGTCCTTGTTGTACACGGTGAACGGGCCCATCAGGACGCGGAGCCCGGCGTCCCGGGTCGGATCCTTCTCGATGGTGTAGTCACCCATCCGACCACCCGTGAACTGCTCACCCTCGGTGCCCTGGATGGCACCCGTGGCCAACAGGTATGAGGTGTAGTAGGTCAGGTAGCCGAGGTCGACGAAGCTCCAGAGGGCGAACTCAGGCGCGCAACCATTCAGGGTGTAGGACACCATCTCGCTCGGGAGACCGAGTCCGGACACCTTGACCTTGTCGCACAGCTTCTCGTCCTGCATCGCCTTGGCCGCGGCCGCGATGCCCACGGTCGTCGGAGCCATGATGGCCTCGAGCTTCGGATGCTTGTCGACGAGGGCGAGCGCCTGGTTGTAGCTCTTCTCCGACACGTCGTCGCCATAGACCGTGTCGACGAGCTTGACGGCCGCGTACTTCGGGTCCTTGAGGGCTTTCTCGAGCGCCGCGATCCAGGCGTTCTGGTTCGCCGCATCGGGCGATGCCGACAGGACCGCGAACTCGCCGCCATCGGAGCCGGTCAGGTCAAGGGCCATGTCTGCCATGACCACGCCGATCGAGTCGAAGTCGACCTGCGCGACGAATAGGCTCTCGCCCTTGGCCGACGGGATCGGCGAGTCCCAGGTCACGACCTTCGTGCCAGCCGTCTGGGCGGCTTCCGCGGCGGGCGCGATCTGGTCACCGGCGTTGTTGGACAACATGACGACCTTGAGGCCCTGCGTCGGGGCATTGGTCATGAACTCGATCTGGCCCTGGACGCTGTTCTCCGCCGTGGGTCCGACGAATGACAACTTCTCCGGATTCGCGAGCTCGGTAGCGGCTTCTTCGGCGCCCTTATTGGCCTGGTCGAACGGCAGGATGCCAAGGAACTTGGGCAGCAACATCATCTTGACGCTCTGGCCGGGCGTGGCCTTCACGGCCCCGCCTGCCGCGGCCGACGCACTCGGGGCCGGCTCGCTGGCGCTCGCCGCCGGCGTGCTCGCGGCGACCGATGCGGCTGGGGATGCTGCCCCCGGCGATGAGCATCCAGTGAGGATCGCGATCGTGCCCAACAGGGCGATCGCCAAGCGAACGTTCATCTGCGTCTCCTCCTCAAGCTCCGGTCCGGTGGCCGGCGGCCACCATGCTACCCCCCGCTAGTCGATCTGAGTCATCCCTGGTGACGTGAGTGTCACCGCTTCCTCGCGACCGAATCGCGACCGAGCCATGCCCACGAGATTCGGGATCAGGACCGACAGGATCAGCAGCACGCCGATGACCCCGGTCTGCGTGTTACCCGTCACGTTCGCAAGGCCGAGTCCGTTGCGCAGGTTCAGGATCAGCAGGATCGACAGGATCACCCCCGGCATCGTGCCGCGGCCGCCGAAGATGCTCACCCCGCCGAGCAGGACCATGGTGATGATGTCGAGCTCGAAGCCCTCTGCCGTGCTGCCCCGCACGGCGCCGAGACGGGCTGCCAGCAGGACGCCGGAAAGCGCGGCGACGAACCCGCTCGCCGTGAAGATCGTGAGCCGGACCCGCGACGTGCGGACGCCCGAGAATCGCGCCACCTGGATGTTGCTGCCGAGCACGTAGACGTACCGCCCGAAGCCTGACCTGCTCAGGATGATCGTGGCCCCGACCACCATCACCGCGAAGATGATCAGCGCGAGGGGCAACGGGCCGAGGATCGGTTGCTGGCCAAGGCTCTCGAACCAATCGGGGAAGCCGCCGACGGACCGATCCTCGATCAGCACGCGAGCCAGCCCGCGGTAGCCGATCAGCCCGGCGAGTGTCACCGCAAGGGAGGGCAGACCCACGATGGCGACCCAGAATCCGTTGGCGAGGCCGCACAGTGAACCGACCCCCAGCGCAACGACTATCGCCACCTCGGTCGGAACGCCCTGGCTCGACAGGACGGCCACGACCACGGCCGCCAGGCCCATGACCGAAGCCACGGACAGGTCGATCTCGCCGCTGATGATCACGAACGTCATGACCAGGACGACGATCGCCTTCTCGACGCTCAGCTCGAACAGGTTGATCTGGTTCTGGACCGTGAGGTAGCCCGGGGCGGCCAGGGCGTTGAGGGCCACGACGACGACGAGGATGGCCAGCAGCATCCCCTCCCAGGATCGGAGGCGCAGGCCGAGATCACGCATGGCGAGCCGCCGGGTCGGTCGGGTCGATGGCATCGGCATCGTCCTGGGCGCGTTGCCGCGCCCGGATCCCGAGCGTGCGCAGCCGGCCGAGGATCACCTTGTCCGACGCCACCGCCAGCAGGATCAGCAGCCCGAGGATGGCGTCGCGCAGGAACTCGCTCACCTCCAGCCATCGGATCAGGCTCTGCTGGAGGAGGTCGATGAGCGTCGCGCCGAGCAACGCCCCGATGATCGACCCGACGCCGCCGAAGATGTTGACGCCACCGACCACGACCGCGGCGACGACCTGCAGCTCGAGGCCCTGCCCCGCGGTCACGGTGATGTTGCCGAAGCGGGCGAGGAACATGAACCCCGCCAGCCCCGACAACGCACCGGACAGGACGAAGGCGAAGAAGATGTCTCGCTGGACCGGGAACCCGGCCACGCGCGCCGCCTCCGGGTTCGAGCCGATCGCGAACAGCCGGCGGCCGTAAGGCAGATAGCGCAGGCCGAGCTGGAACACGACCGCGATGACCACCGCAAGGACGACGAGGGGGCGCACGTCGATGGCGCCGAGCGAAAGCAGCGTGACCTGCGGCAGGTCAAGCATCCAGCTGGGCAGGGTGTCGGTCGTCACCGTCTTCGCCCCCGATAGCTCCACGAGGGCGACCCGATACAACGCGAGGGTCCCGAGGGTCGTCACGATGGCGGGGACGCGGCCATACGCGACGAGCAGGCCGTTGACCGAGCCGAGGACGGCCCCGATGCCGATCGAGATGGCGATCACGACCGGCGCGGGGATCGTCGGGTCGTTCGACAGCATCGTGCCGCTGAAGTACGCGACGAGACCAACGATCGACCCGACCGAAAGGTCGATGTTCCGGGTCAGCACGACGAGCGTCTGTCCCACGGCCACCACCGCGACCACGGCCACGCTGGTGCTGATGCGGGTGAACGTCCGCGCCGACAGGAAATCAGGGATCTGGGTCGCGAAGAACGCGGCCACCGCGATGATGATCAGGATCAGGATCAGCTCGCGCAGCCGCTCCGGCCGGACGCGCCGCAGCACGGTCTGCATCATGGCCGTCCGCTCGCCGCCGGCGCCCCGGCCGCCGCCTCCGCTTGGCCGTCCTGACCCATCGCGGCGGCCAGAACGCGCTCGGCCGTCCCCTCCGCACGCTGGAAGATGGCCATCTGCCGGCCTTCGCGCATGACCAGGATCCGGTCGCTCATCGCGAGGACCTCGGGCAGGTCTGAGCTGATGAGGATGATGGCGATCCCATCCTGTGCAAGCTCGTCGACGATCTGGTGGACCTCGGCCTTCGAGCCGACATCGATGCCCCGGGTGGGCTCGTCGAGGATGAGCACGCGCGGATGGGTCTCCAGCCACTTGCTCAGGACGACCTTTTGCTGATTGCCGCCTGACAAGGTCGACACCGGCACGCGAACGGAGGCCGCGCGGATGCGCAGCCGCTCCCGGTATGCCTCCGCGGCGGCTTCCTCAGCCTTCTGCCGGACGAGGTGCAGGCGATCGAGATAGCGATCGAGCGACGGCAACGAGACGTTGGCGGCGATCGACATCGGGAAGACGAGACCCAGCGCCCGGCGGTCCTCGGTCGAGTAGGCGATCCGAAGCCGAAGCGCGTCCTGCGGGTGGCGGATCCTGACCGGCTGACCATCGAGGAGGATCTCTCCACTGTCGGCTGGGGCGATGCCGAACAGAGCCATCCCGACGTCGGTCCGGCGGGCGCCGACGAGGCCGGCAAAGCCCAGCACCTCGCCGGCGTGCAGGGCGAACGAGATGTCGCGGAACACGCCCTCGCGCCCGAGCCCGCGAACCTCCAGCACGACGTCACCGGGCGTCACCGGCGTGCGCTGGAAGAACTCCGTCAACGTCCGGCCAACCATCTCGCGAATGGCGATCGCCGGGGTCAGCTCGGAACGGGGCCGGGTCGACACCCAGCGGCCGTCGCGGAGGACCGTCACGCGATCGGCGATCTCGAAGACCTCCTCCATCCGATGCGAGATGAAGAGGATGGCCACCCCCTCGTGGCGGAGAGATTGCACGATCTTGAACAGTCGCCGGACCTCGTGTTCGGAGAGAGAGGCCGTCGGCTCGTCCATGATCAGGACCCGGACCTTCAGGGAAAGCGCCTTGGCGATCTCCACGGTCTGTTGCTCGGCCAGGGTCAGGCCGCGCGCGGGCTCATCAACATCGAGCCGAACCCCTAGTCGTGCCAGGATCGCCTGGGCGTCCTGGCGCATCCGCCGACGATCGACCAGGAAGCCACGGTCGCGGTGACTGATGAAGATGTTCTCGGCCACGGACAGGTCCGGGAAGCTCATCGGCTCCTGGTAGATCGCCGCGATGCCGAGGTCCTGGGCGTGGAGGGCGCTCCCGAGCAGCACCTCGACGCCGTCCACCGCCATCGTGCCGGCGTCGGGCTGCTCGACGCCGGTCATGATCTTGATCAGTGTCGACTTGCCGGCGCCGTTCTCGCCGAGCAGTGCGTGGATCTCGCCCGTATGCAGGACGAGCGAGACGTCATCGAGCGCCTGGGTGGAACCGAAGCGCTTGCTGACGCCGCGCATCTCGAGGATCGGCGGGGGATCGGCGGCTTGCGGTCGCGTCGCCGCTGCGGCTGCGTTCGAGCCCCCCGGAGGTGTCTCGTCCATGCCCTCTCCGCTCATGCCTCGACGACCGGCAGCGATCCTGTCGGAGTGTAGAACCCGCGCGATGGCCCTGCCGTCGCTAGACAGCGGCGATGAGCAGCACGCCGACCAGCACGATGGCGACCGCCGCGGTCGCCTGCAGGGTCGGGCGCGTCCGTGTCCGGACGGACTCGAAGACCAGCAGCACCAGCGGGGTCGTGGCGACCAGCGTCTGGACCACAACGGGGCTGCCCGTTCGGGCACCCAGGATGACGAAGAGGAAATAGGTGGTAACGACCACCGACCGGACGAGCAGGCGCGGGACGTCCGACCGCGCCACGTCTCGCGGCGGGAACAGGGCGAGGCATATGACGGCGGCCAGCGCGGTGCGAATCACGTACGTCTCGACGACCCCGGCGCCCGCATCGGCGATGAGCCGCGTCACGACGGTGAGGAGCCCTGTACCCGTGGCTGCGCCGACGATCCGCCATGTCCGTCCCCAACGATCGAGTCCGGCGAAGGCGTCGGCCAGCCCCAGCGTGACCCCCACGACGACGATGACCGAGGCCACGACCTGGACGGGGTGGATCGCACCCGGCAACAGGACGACCGCCGCGAGCGCTGCCGGGATCGGGCTCATCGCCGTGACGGTCGTTGTCGCCGAGGCCGCCCCATGATCGAACAGGTCCCAGACGCAGATCGCCGTGATGACCATCAAGGCGACCGAGACGAGATGCCACGCGACGATCTCCGGGCTCCACGTCCACGCAGAGAACGGCGCCAGGGGCAGCAGGACCAGGGCGTTGCCCAGGTACAGGACGCCGATCAGCTGGCGCGCCGGCGCGCGCAGGGTCAGCTCCTTGCTGAGCAACGCCTGTCCGGCGTTGGCGAGCGCGGCCAGCGAGCCGAACAGGAGCGCGCTCACGACACCTCGCTTCGAGTCGGACGGGCACGCCACAAGCGCGGCATGGTATCGTTCCGAGACCGGCCTGCAAACGGTACCGGTATCGTCAAGCACCCGCGCGATGCGGACGGGAGGTCGCGGTGGTCGAGACACAGATCGCCTTCACGGAGCTGCTGGGTCGTCGGGTCCGGATGGGTCCGTGGGAAGACCAGAAGATCTCGACCTATCGCAAGATCATCGAGGCGCTCGAGGGCGGCCGCTGGGACGAGGCGGCGACCCTGGGGAGCTACTTCGTCGACGAGGCGAACGTCTGCTTCACCCTGTACCGCCAGTGGATCGGCGACCTCAACGGCTTCCTGCGCGACAAGGGCGTCGAAGCGGGCGTGATCGCGGCTCGCAACGACCAGGCCGTCGCGCTCGCGGTGCTCCCTGACGGCTCACCCTGGCAGCCGCGCAAGCACTGGGACCGCTTCCTCTCCGAGGTCCAGGACTTCACGGCCGCGACCTATCGCGAGCGACCCGACGAGGCCAAGGACCGGCTGGCGACGATGAAGGAGACCTGGCGACAGTGCCACGACCGCGACGTCGATCACACCTATGCGCTGATGTCCCTGATCAAGGAGCAGCTCGGCGAGAACGCCATCCGGGACATGTACGACCGGGTACTGCTACCCCTGTTCGTGTGGCGCTATGAGAAGTTCGACGTCGACAAGTACCCGTGGGACGAGTCGCTCGAGATCCTGATGCTCGTCGCGTGCGAGGCGATGCGCGGTCATCTCGTCGGACCGGAGCGGACCGGCGACATGGAGTTGGTCGAACTCGAGGATCGCTTCGTCCTCCGCTTCGACCCGTGCGGCTCGGGCGGACGGACCCTGCGCGGTGACTCGATCGAGGGTACGCCGCCGCGGATGCAGCCGCCGTACGACTGGAAGGTGACCGAGGAGCCGCACACCTGGAACCACAACACGCCGGGTGTCTGCCTCTATTGCACCCACTGCATCATCCTCATGGAGGAGATGCCGATGGATCGGTTCGGCTATCCCGTCCGCGTCGTGGACCCGCCCGTGTACGACGCCGAGCACACCGCGGCGGGCGTGGCGCAGAAATGCCAGTGGCAGATGTTCAAGGACCCGACCCAGGTGCCCGAGGAGTACTACACGAGGGTGGGGCGGACGAAGCCCGCGGCGTTCGGCTCGAAGGCCAACGGCGCCCGGGACCTCCCCGTGATGACTGCGGGCCTGCCCGGCGCGGGCTGACGCCGCCATCGTCACGTTTTCACAAGCCCGGGCGCCGCTCCGCCTCCTCCGAGCGGCGCCCGGGTCTCCCACCTCAGTGATGCCATGACCGTCGAGCCCGCCGATCTCCACGCCCAGCCGTACTTCGACGACCCGTTCCCGGTGTGGGAGCGGCTCCGTCACGACCAGCCGCTCTTCCACGACACGGTCGACGACCGCTGGCTCCTGACCCGCTACGACGACGTGGCGACGATCTTTCGCGACCACGAGACCTACTCGACGCGCCCGTACGAGCGGATCTTCACCGATGTCATCGGCCCGACCATGGTCCAGATGGACGGCGATGACCACGACGTCCGGCGGGCCATCGTCGCCCCGGTCCTCGTCGGCCGGAAGCTCGAGACGGGCTACCTGCCGCTCATCGACACCGTCGTCGCCGACCTGCTCGATCGGCTTCCGACGTCCGGTCCGGTCGACCTGATGGCCTCGCTGACGATGCCGCTGCCGCTCAAGGTCATCGCGATGATCCTCGGCATGGAGGCCGACGACGATGCGTACCTCGCCGAGGTCACCGCGAAGGTCATCGCGGCGCTGGCCGGCGAGGAGCCGGCGCGGGGGGAGGGGATCGCGACACATGCCCGGTTCACCGAGCACATCGACGAGCTCATCGAGGCTCGCTCGGAGGCACCCGGGCCGGACCTGATCTCGGGCATCGCCCAGGGTCGGACGGAGGCGGGCGAACGCCTGTCGCGCCAGGAGATCGCGTCCTTCATCGCGCTGATGATGGTCGCCGGTGGCGAGACGACGGACCGCGGCCTGGCCAACTTCATCTCGGTCCTGATCCAGCATCCCGACGTGCTCGCTGCGATCCGTTCGGACCCCGGCCTGATCGACCCGGCCTTCAGCGAGTTCATGCGGCGAGACGGTGTCGTCGTCTACGAGGATCGCGAGCTCCGTCGCGACGCGCTGTGGTACGGGACCACGATCCCGGCCGGGGCGATCGTGCGCGTCGCGCTCATCTCGGCCAATAACGACGAGACGGTCTTCGCCGATCCGCGACGGTTCGACCTGACGCGGCCCGACCTGCGGCTCGGCAAGGAAAGCCGCGCCGGCGGTCGCATCGACGGTGTCGCCAACCACCTGGGGTTCGGGTTGGGCAAGCACTTCTGCATCGGCTACCAGCTGGCCCGCGCGGAGATCGTGACGGCGACGCGTGGCCTCGTGGCGCGCATGCCCGCCATGCGCTTCGTCCCCGGCCAGGAGCCGCGATTGCGGATCGACTGGTTCCACCGTCACCTCGATCACCTCGTCGTCGAGGCCTCGTAGC
>JAXDKY010000038.1:0-2889 GCA_034666885.1 Chloroflexota bacterium | reverse complement strand
GCCAACCTCGGCCGTATCGAGGACCAGGTGCGCGCCCGAGGCTGGGACGTGCGGGTCGTCGCTCCGGAGTGGCGGCGACGGTCCGGTCTTCGCCTGGGGAACTGGCGGAAGGCGGTCTATCGGCGGCCGAAACCAGGAACCATCGCGCTCTCGTCCCTGCCGACCGGCGTGGGTAGGGCAGCGGTCCTCAAGCTCGTCACGAACTACTTCGAGGATCGCCGTGAATCGATGCTCGATGCGCTCGGCGTCCAGCTCCTCGCCGACATCCTCGGCTACGAGCGCCATCGCGAGTCGATCCAGGAGGTGCTCAGGACCGAGCTCACGCGCGCAGCCAGGGCCGCACGCGGCCGCCCCGTCCTGCCGGTCGGCCTCAGCCTGGGCGGGATCGCCCTGGTCGATCTGCTCGCCAGCTGGCCGGAGGCCCCGGTCGAGGCCTGCGTCACGGTGGGCTCGCAGGCGCCGTTGCTCTACACCTTCGACGCGATCCCGTCGCTGCCCTACGACGAGGCCGACCCGCCCCACCTCGCGGTGCCGTGGCTTAACGTCTACGACAGCCGCGACTTCCTGTCCTTCGTGGCGGAGCCGCTCTTCCGGCGCACGGATGGCCTCGCCAGCGTCGTCGACCTGCGCGTCCACTCCGGCAAGGACTTCCCCAGGTCGCACAGTTCATACTGGGAGCTCGCGCCGCTGTGGGATGCGATCGGCACCGCCTTCTCGTGGAAGCGCACGGAGCCGCTGACCGTCAAGGAGGCGCGCGACCTGGGCTTCGAGGCTCGCAAGCGAGCGGTGCCCAGGACGTGATGACGGAGGAGGTCTGATGCCCCTGCAGGAACGCCCGACGCCGCGCCGGACCGCCCGGTCGAAGCGACTCCCGATGACCGCGTTGTCCCTTCGTTCCGCCGCGGTCCTCGCCGCGTTCGCGTTCGTGGCGGCGGCCTGCTCGAGCCCCGGTGCCTCGTCGGCCTGGTCGTACGGTCCCAGCCTCGCGCCCGCTGCCAGCGGTTCCGCGGCGCCTTCGGCGGCCGCGTCATCCGCGGCGCCGTCGCCGTCCGTCGTACCGTCCGCTCCGGCGTCACCGGTTGCCTCGGCCGGCGGGTCGGCCGCCCCGTCCGGCGCCGTGACGAAACTGACGATCGGGACGAAGACCGGCGCCGAACTCGAATTCGATCCGGATAGCGCAAAGGTGCCGACGGGCGTGACCGTGTCCATCACGTTCGAGAACCGCGCGACGCTGCCGCACAACCTGACGTTCAAGGCGCCGATCAACGCCGCGACCGACCCGGTGGTCGCGCCCGGCACCTCGGCCACGATCGAGTTCACGGCACCCGCACCCGGCATGTACGCGTGGGCGTGCACGATCCACCCGGTGATGCAGGGCAAGCTGGAGGTCGACCCCGCGAGCTAGACACCGCCCGCGCACACTGGCGGCGTGTCCACCGAGTTCGTCATCCTCGTCCCGCACCCGAGCCGTCGGTCGGTCCTCACGACCGAGGACGGAGCCCTGCCGGCGACCTCGTCGAGCAGCCTCTATACGAGGGACCACTTCTCCGCCGTCGAGGCTCGCCTGGGCTCGATGCCTCCTGTCCTTCGCCTCGTCGTCGGCCCGGATGCTCAGCACGACGAATTCGGCCCGCGGCTGGTCGACATGGACACCATCGGCCCGAACGCTCCGGCGGGGTTCATCTGGACGGACACGGACGCCCTCGACCTCGCCATCGCGGCACCGCCGCAGCTCCAACAGGCCCTTCGTCGTGCGATCGGACGACACCGTGACGGCCCGGGTCCACGCGATCCGCCCTGGGCGCGTCCGGCATGGTTCGCCATGGCGGCCGGATGGATGCTCGACCGGATGGCGGACCTGGGGTCGCCGGCGACGGGGCCGCCGCGGGTCGTCTACCTCTGGGGCATCTCGATGGTCCTGAAGGCCGAGTCTGCGGCCGGCCCGATGTTCCTCAAGTGCAGCGCCCCGATCTTCGGCCAGGAAGCCAGGGTCACGGGCTTGCTTGCCGAAGCGACCCCGGACCTCGTCACCCGGGTCGCCGCCGTCGAGCCCGAGGCCGGCTGGCTGCTGATGTACGACCACGGCCGGCAGGAACTCGGGGAGCGCGCCCAGGCGGATTGGGGCGTTGGACTGGACCTGCTGGCGACGATCCAGCGAGCCTGGACGGCACGGACCGGGGAACTGGCACGGGCCGGCGCGGCTGAGCGCCCCCTCGGCGAGCTGGCCGACAACCTGCCGGCCTTCGCGACCCGCGATGTCCTCGCCTCCCAGCTCACGGTCGAGGACCGGCGAGCGTGGGATGCCGCTGTCCCCGCCTTCGTGGCAGCCTGCCATCGGCTCGACGAGGTCGGGCCACCACCGACCCTCGTGCACGGCGACTTCCATCCCTGGAACGTGACCGACGAACCGACCGGTCCCAGGGTCTTCGACTGGACGGACGCGGCCATCAGCCACCCATTCACCGACCTCGCCGTATACGTGACGCGCGCCGACGACTTCGCCCTCCGCCGCAAGATGCGGGCCGCATACCTCGCGCGCTGGTCTGATCGGATGGACCCGGCCCGCCTCGCCGAGGCAGGTGACCTGGCGATCGTCGTCGGGACCCTCTATCAGGTCGATTCCTACCTGCGGATCCTGGAAAGCCTCGATCCCGACGACATCTGGGACCTCGGCCCGGCCATCGGGTCCTGGGCGCGCTCAGCGGTCGCCACGCTTACCGAAGGCATCGACGTCGTTCGACCGGGGCACGCCGACGGTTGAGGTCGCCTGGGGGATAGCCGATATCGAACATCTGTTCTAGGATGCGACGATGCGGCCGGTCTACCGCGACGAACCCTGTCGGACGGCGCTCAATCGCGTCCGGAACATGTCGTTCTCGTGGTCGCTCA
>JAXDKY010000037.1:0-3702 GCA_034666885.1 Chloroflexota bacterium | reverse complement strand
TCGGTCGGTGCTCCGGTCCCCTGCGTCATACCGGCACCTGCTGCTCGAACCGGGTCTCGATCATGTGATCGGCCGCGCGCAGGGCGATCGCGACGATCGTCGAGGTGGGGTTCACGCCGGTCGAGGTGACGAAGCACGAGCCGTCCACGACGTACAGGTTCGCGACGTCATGGGCGCGGTTCCAGCGATCGAGCACGGACGTCTTCGCGTCGTCGCCCATGCGCGCCGTCCCCAGGAGATGCCAGCCCGAGTAGCGCATCAACCGATCGACTTCGATCTTGTAGGCGCCCGCGGCGTCCATCGATTCCTTCGCCCGCTCGATGTGGAAGTCGAGCATCCGGCGCGAGTTCTCCGACATCCGGTAGTGCACCTCGGGCGCGGGGATCCCCGAGGAGTCCGTGACGGTGCTCGAAAGCGTGATGTGGTTCGCCTCGTCGGGCAGGTCCTCGGCGAAGAGCCCCCAGTTCGCGCCGTGGCCGAGGTGGCTCTTGACGTGCGTGTGGTGGTCGGGGCCCCAGATCTGCTCGCCAGCCCGACTGGGGAGTGCCGTGTTGATCGGTCCGCCGGTCGGCGCGAGGCCCCAGCGGGCGCCGCGGACGAAACCACGCTTCTCGTCGGTCTCGTAGAACTCCAGCGATTCGATCAGGTCGCCGAACTGGCCCTGCCAGCTCATCAGCGGCTCCTCGAACAGGCCGGCGACATTGGCGAAGGGATGCATCATCAGCCGCTTTCCGACGAGGCCGGACGAGTTCGCCAGGCCGTCCGGGTGGCCGGGTCCCGACGAGTTCAGCAACAGTCGGGGCGTGCCGATCGCGTTGGCCGCGACGACGACCACCTGTGCGGGCTGGAAGTGCTCGCCGCCGTCCTGATCGATCCAGGTCGCGCCGGTCGCGAGGCCGCGGGCGTCGGTCTCGATCCGGCGGACGCGAGCGCCCGTGACGAGCCGCGCGCCCAGGGCGATCGCCTTGGGCCAGTGGGTCAGGTCGGTCGACGCCTTCGCACCCTCATTGCAGCCCGACTGGCAGGTGCTCCGCTGCACGCACGGCCGGCGGCCGTCGTAGGCCACCGAGTTGATCGAGTTGAACTCCGGCCACCAGTGCCAGCCGAGCTTCGTCTGCGCGCGCGCCACCTTCAGCCCGGCCGAGCCGATGGGGAGCGGCGGCATCGGCGCGTCCTCGGTGTCCGGGGGATAGGCAGGATCTCCGGGCAGGCCGGACACGCCGAAGGCCCGATCGGTCCGGTAGAAGTACGGCAGGAGCTCGAAGTAGTCGATCGGCCAGTCGTCGGCGACGCCGTCGAGCGAGCGGACGCGAAAGTCTGACGGGAGGGCGCGTGGCCAGGCGCCCGCGAAGATGATCGTGGAGCCCCCGACGGCGTTGTACATGAGCGGCGAGACCGGCGTGTCGTCCTCGACGATCGGGTAGTCCGCAGCGAGGCCGCGGATGTTCGGGCTGGTCGCCCAATCCTTGCGGGCCTTCAGCTCCCAGTCGAGCTTGTTGCCCGGATAGTCCGCGCGATCGAGCCACTTGCCCTGCTCGAGGCACACGACCGAGAAGCCGGCCTGGGCCAGGCGAAGGGCCACGACACCGCCCGACGCGCCGGCACCGACGATCAAGACATCAGTTGGTTCGGCGCTCACCGGGCGAGCACCGGAGCCGCCGCGGCGTCCTCCAGCAGGCCGACCTCGACCAGGACACTGGTGAGGAAGGAGCGTTCGTCATCGCTGACGGGGAGCAGCGGCCGACGGACGTGGGCGGACTCCAGCACGCCCAGGATGCGGAGGCATTCCTTGAGCCGGACCCGGTAGTCCCCGACCGGCGCGGCGAACACGACGTCGGCCAGGCGCTGGACGCGGCGACCGAGGGCCATAGCCTCATCGGTCCGGCCGGCCTGCCAGGCGGCGATCATGTCGACCTGCTCGCGGGTCATCACGGCGCCGAAACCGATGAGCGCGCCCGTCGCGCCGAGGAGGAACGACTCGAGGATGAAGTTGTCGTTGCCGGTCAGGAGCGTGATCTTGCGCGGCAGCTGCTCGAGCAGCCGGGCGGTGTCCACGAACCGGCGGGCATCGAACGACGCTTCCTTGATCGCCACGACTCCATCGACGGAGGCCATCGCCTGGAGCGTGTCGGTCTCGAAGTTCACGCCGGCGAGGGCCGGCTGGAGCTGGAAGAGGATCAGCGGCAGGCCGACGTCGGCGATGGCCTCGTGATAGGCGACTGGGACGCGCGGGTCGAGCGGCTGGCTCAGATAGGCCGGGATCGGGAAGACCAGGAGCGCATCGGCGCCGGCGGCGCGGAAGTCGCGAGCCTGACGGACCGCCGCATCGGTGGAGGGCCCGGCGAGTCCGGCGACGATCGGGGTGTCCGTCACGTCGCGGACGATCTTGAGGATGCGCACCTTCTCGTCGTGGCTCAGGTGCGGCCCCTCGCCGGTGTCCACGTTGATCGCGAGGGCGACCGGTCCCTGGTCGACCACCCAGCCGATGTACGAACGCAGGGCCGCCTCGTCGATGCCGCCGCCTGCGTCCATCGGCAGGACGGTGGCGGGGATGAGGCCGTCGAGATTCAGCGCCATAGCACGCTCCGTCGGTCGTGGGAGTGCAGGACCAGTAACCGTTTACTATCGTACGCCCGGAGCGTCGGGTCGTGCTGGCCAGCGACGCGAGTAGGCGCGATCCACGGCCACCGACGGCGTCGCTACGCGATAATCGATCAAACCCGCAAAGGAGCACCATGGGCGGACTCGACGACTTCAGCCTGGACGGCCTCGTGGCCGTCATCCCGGGTGGTGGTGGCGGTATCGGATCTGCGCTGGCCGTCGCCTTTGCCGAAGCCGGGGCGCGGGTCGTGGTCGCCGGGCGGACGCAGGAATCGCTCGACGCCACGACCGAGCAAGTTCGGGCGGCCGGCAGCGAGGGCCTGACCGTGGTCGCCGACGTGACCGACGAGGCCGACTGTGATCGACTGGTTCGCGAGACGGTCGAGAAATTCGGGCGCCTCGACATCCTGGTCAATGCCGTGGGCGGCGGTGCCGGCAAGGCCTTGCACGACGCGGCCTCCTACCCCCGCTCGGACTGGGACTGGATCATGGAGCTGAACGTGCGCAGCACGCTGGTCCCGACCCAGGCGGTCGCGCGCCAGATGATCGCCCAGGGCGGCGGCGGCCGGATCCTGAACATCTCGTCGGTGCGCGGCAACCTCGGGATCAAGGCCGGCTACTCGGCCTACGTCGCAGCCAAGGGCGCGATCAATTCCCTCACCCGCCAATGGGCGACCGAATGGGCGCCCCACGGCATCCGGGTCAACGCGATCATGCCGACCTTCGTGGACACTCCGCAGGTCGCGACGCTGCTCGAGGATCCGGTCTTCAAAGCCGGCATCGTCAATCGAATCCCCCTTGGCCGAGTCGGCGAGACCAGCGACATCGTCGGGCCCGCGATCTTCCTGTGTTCCGACGCCGCGTCCTTCGTCACCGGCCAGATCCTGGGGATCGACGGCGGCCTGACGGCGACCCAGTGACGATGTCGACTGCGCCACTCGAGCTCGAGAACGTCACGACGAACATCTTCACGACGACCAAGCAGCGGGGCTGCAACCCGAGCTTCGTGACCACGTCGGACGGCGTCGTCGTCATCGACACGCCGCAGCTGCCCACGAAGGCCGTGGCGATGCGCGCGGAGGCCGAGTCGCATGGCCCGCT
>JAXDKY010000036.1:0-2737 GCA_034666885.1 Chloroflexota bacterium | reverse complement strand
CCGGTCCTGACCGCCGCGGATCACCATCCACACGCTCGCCGCGCCATCTCCGTGGCCAGCCGGTCAGCCGTCCTCGTCCTCGCCGATGCCGGGCAGCCAGAAACCGAACTCCGCTCCGCGCTCCTTGCGAGGCTTTGCCCAGATCCGACCCCCCATCCCCTCGACCAGCTGGCGGCACACGAACAGGCCGATCCCGGCACCGGAGGCGCGCCGGGCGGCCTCGGGCGCCCGGTAGAACAGCTCGAACAGTTGCTCGCTCGATTCCGCCGGCAGGCCCTCACCCTCGTCCAGGACGAGCGTCGTCACGCCGCCATCCTCGGCCCTCGCGCGAACCTCGACCTTGCTCCCCGTCGCGCTGTACTTCGCAGCGTTGCCGAGCAGGTTCTGGAGGACCTGCCCGACGTGCAACTCCTCGCCGAGGACGAGCGGCAAGTCCAGCGGGATGTCGGCATCGAACTGGCGATCCGGCCAGCGCTTGGCCTCGCTCTCGACGGCCTGGCGGATGACGTGGCGGAGCACGAGCGGATCGCGGGCCAGCGTGAGCCGTCCGCCCTCGGCACGGCTGAGCACGAGCAGGTCCTCGGCCAGCCGGCGGAGGCGGTCGGCCTCCGCCTCGATGTCGGCGATGGACTGGCGCCGCGCCTCCGGGTCCATCGTCTCGTGACGCTGGCGCAGCACCTGGCTCATGCCGAAGATGGTCGTGATCGGCGTCCGAAGCTCGTGGCTGATGACCCCGGTGAACGCGTCGCGCAGGGCGGTCGCGCGCTGCTCCGCCGCGTAACGGGCGGCGAGGTGGACAGGTCCGGCCAGGGCTCGGCCGATCGTCGCGACGAGGGTCTGGTCCTCCTCGGTGAAGGCCGCCGCCGAGGTGGAGTCCACCTCGAGCAAGCCGATGCCCTCGCCTCGCCATTGGATCGGGACCGCCAGCCACGAACGCATCGCCTTGGAGGCCTCCACCCCGGGGATGCGCGTGCTCGTCGTGCGCAGGTCGTCCACCCGCACGGGTTGGCGCGTGTCGACGACGCGCCAACTGAGGGAGGGGCCGCGGGTGAGACGCTGCCCGATGGCCTCCGCCTCGAACGGCCCGGTCGCCGCGCGGATGACAAGGCCATCCCCATCTACCAGCGCGATCGAACCGCCGGTGAAGGCGACGACGCCATGCAGCCGGTCGAGCGCCGCGCGGAGGATCGCATCCAGCTCCCGTTCGCCGGCCGCCGCCGTCGCGATGTCGAGGACGAGCTCCGCGGTTGCGAGCGTCCGGTCCCCGGCCAACGGCGCCGTCGTCGGTGGCGCGCCGGCAGTCGCGGGTGGCGTCGGTTCGGACATCCTCAGATGCTAGCGGACGTCGCCGTCCCGACGTCCGAGGCCGTGCAGCCTCCGCTCGTCAGCCGCCGCGTCGCGGGTTCCGGCGGCGGACCGGTCCCGCCTGCTGGGCCAATGCCTCCGCGGTGGGTTCCGAGGCGGCCGGGATGAACGGCAGCTCTGTCTGCGATTCCAGGCCCGACGCGATGATCCGGCGCAGCTCGACGTCGATCGCCGGGTCGGTCTCGACGGGGCGGTACGCAGCGAGGCGCTGTTCGACCTCGTCGATCGCGCGCGCGTACGTGTCCTTGCTGCCCGCCTTCTGCCAGTTCTCGCGATTGTCACGGTCGACGATCGCGGACGGCAGATACAGCTCGCTCGGCCAGTGGGCCATCGTGTGCTCGGCCATGATCAGGTGCTGGTCGGCCATCAGCTGGTCGATGAGGGCGCCGACCGGCAGGTCGTCGACCGGCTTGATCTCGCGCACGAAGCGCAGCGCCTGGCCGCACATCTCATTGTCGAACACCAGCTTCGGCAGGCTGAACACGAGCAGGAAGTCGAGCATCCCGGGGCCGCTCACCGAGTTGACCCCAGCGAGGGCCGCGATGAGCGCGCTGCCGAACGTCTCGGCACCGGCCTGGGCGTCGAGGATCGGCCCGTCGGAGAGGGCCATGTACGACTGGCACGGGAGCTCGAGCGACTTCGCGACGGCCACGTACGCGGCATCGAGCTGCAGCGCCTCCACCGCCGACATCGGTGAGCTCGCGACCTTCATGTGGAAGGTCGCCGGGGCGCCACCGAACAACACGGGTGCTCCGGGCTTGATGACCTGGGCCATGGTGATGCCGGCCAGCACATCCACCGTGTGGAAGACCGTCGCCCCGACGGTCGTGACCGGCGCGATGAGGCCCATGAGCGTCACCGGTACGATCTCGACCGGGACACCGGCCTCGACGCAGTCGATGAGGTTCTGGCAGGAGTCCTCGCTGTAGCGGAAGTTGCCGGTGGCGGTGATCGTGAAGATGGACATCGGGCGAGCGATGAGGTCGGCGAGATCAGCCCGAAACAGCTGCATCATCTCGACCATCCGACCGACCCCGTGTTCGGTGAACGCGCCCGAAACGACGGGCTTCTTCGAGTTCGTGAGCGTCATGTACAGGCGCCACGCGTCGGAGACCTGGGGCTCGATGTCCTCGTTGGTGGAGAACGCCGTCGCGAGGTAGGCGATGTGCTCCAGGCCGTCGGCGAGCCGCACGTACTCGACGAAGTCGGTCGAATCCGCCAGGCGGACCTGCCCCGTCCGGTGGTCGAGCGTCTTGAGCCCGGACGAGCCGGGGACGAAATGGACGCGATCGCCGCCCAGGTCCGCGTGCGGTTCGCCGTCGCGGGTGTAGAGCGTGAACGCCTTCGGCGCGTCGGCGATCGCCCGCTCGAC
>JAXDKY010000035.1:0-4777 GCA_034666885.1 Chloroflexota bacterium | reverse complement strand
TCGAGCGGCGACGCGAAGCGACTCTTCGAGCGTCGTCTCAGTCGGGGACGACAAGCTTGAGGACGGTCGTGATCAGGCTCAGGACGACGGCGCCGACCACGGCGGCAACGAGCGTGTCGGCGGTCAGCAGGTCGGGCGGGAAGTCGCCGACTTTCAGTGGGAACTTGAGGAGGTCCGAGACGAACGCCGTCGCTAGCAGGAGCGCGCCGTTGATCAGGAACCCGACGAGGCCCATCGTCATGAACGAGATCGGCAGCGCGGCCGTCTTGACGATCGGGCCGATCAGGCCGTTGATGATCCCGAAGATCACGGCGATGATGATCAGCCCGATGATGCCGCCGTCGTAGCTGAACATGCTCGGGAGCAGGGTGACGAGGATGTAGAACGCGACGGCCGTCACGACCGTACCGATGACGAAACCTCTCACGAGCACGTCCTCCTGTCTGGGCGATGGATCAGTGTGTCGCGAGGATAGCCGGTCAGCGAAGCAGGAAACCCGTGCCGAGCGGGTCGCGGGCGTCGAGCGTGAAGGCGTGCTGGCCGGTCAGGAAGGCCGATCCCTCGACCTCGGTGATGAGGCTGGCGTGCGGCCCGACCGGCGGTCCGGCCGCGACCACGCGGGCCTCGAACACGGAATCGACGATCGATCGATGGCGGAGCGTCTCGCCGACGCCGATCTCGCCGCGCGCGTGGAGGATCGCCAGGCGGGCCGAGGTGCCGGAACCGCACGGGGAGCGGTCGACTTCGCCGTCGGCGAAGACCGTGACGTTGCGCTGGGTCCGAGGCTCGCCATCGACCGGTTCCCAGAAGATGACGCCGTAGATGCCGCTGAGGTCGGGCTGCTCGGGGTGGACGACGTCGAGGGCGCGCTCGAGGGCGGGTCGCAGCTCGCGTTGCAGGGCGATCAGCTCGGGGAGGGCGCCGGGCTCCACGCGGAGGCCGAGTTCGCGGACATCCAGCGAGCCGTAGAACGCTCCACCGAACGCCACGTCGAGTTCGAGCGTGCCGCGGGCGGTGGCGACCGCCACGTCTCGCGCCAGCACGAACGACGGGACGTTGCGGAACGCGACCGATTCGACCCGGCCGCGGTCGTCCATACGGGCCGTGCACTCCAGCCGTCCCGACGGAACGTCGACGGTGACACGCACCTGGCGGGCGCCGGGCTCGACGGCGACGCGACCGGAATCGATGGCCCAGGTCACGAGCGCGATCGTCCCGTGGCCGCAGGCCGTCGAGTAGCCCTCGTTGTGGAAGAAGACCACGCCCAGGTCGGCGCCAGCGTCATCAGGCGGGGTCACGAAGCCCCCGTACATGTCGGCATGGCCGCGTGGCTCATTCACCAGGAGTTGCCGGACGTGGTCGATGTTCGCAGCGGCCCAGCGCCGACGGTCCGGCACCGTCCGTCCTTCAAGCGGGGGCGCGGCGCCGGTCACGATCCGGAACGGCTCGCCGCCGGTGTGGTAATCGGTCGTCGTGATCTCGGTCAACGAGCGAGCAGCGCCTCGAGGCGGGCCTTGACATCCGGCCATTCCGCGGCGAGGACGCTGTAGTAGGCGGAGTCACGGTTGCTGCCGTCGGGCATGATCGTGTGGTGGCGGAGCACGCCCTCGAAGGTGGCGCCGATCCCGGTGAGCGCGGCGCGAGACTTCTCGTTGCGGGCGTGGGTCTTGAACTCGACGCGCTCTGCGTCGAGCGTCTCGAACGCGTGGGTCAGCTGCAGGAACTTCGCCTCCCGATTGGCGCCGGTCCGCTGGAACGCCGTCCCGACCCAGGTCCAGCCGATCTCGAGCCGCCGGTGTTCCGGCGTGATCGTCATGAACCGGGTGCTGCCGATGGCCCGGCCGCTCTCGCGATCGACCGTCGCGAACGGGACTTCAGTGTGCGTCTGGCCGTTCGCCTGCGTCTGGTCGAACCAGGCGCGCAGTCCCTGCTCATCCATCGGTAGCCCGGTGATCCACCGCCAGATGACGTCGTCCTCGCCGACCCGCACGAGATCCGCAAAGTGCCGATCGTCGAGCGGCTCGAGCCGGACACGGGACCCGTCGAGCGTGACCGGTGCGACCCACGTCTGGGCAAGGTTGGGCATGCCGGGATGGTAGCGCCAGGATTCGTGATCGATCGGGGATGCCCTGGCGGAGACGGGTGCCGCTAGCCGCAGCGCGGACCCGTAGACTTCGTCGGTGCCCACCTTCCCAGAGCGCTTCGCCACCTTCTTCGACGAGTACGTCGCGCTGCACCCGACCGCGGCGACCTCGTTCGGTGACCATCGCTACGACGATCGATGGCCCGACGCCAGCGAGGCCGGTCGACAGGCGCGGCTCGCGTTCGTCGATCGGTGGCTGGCGGAGTTCCAGGGGTTGGGCGCGGACCTGACCCAGGACGATGCGATCGATCGCGACCTGCTGGTCATGGAGCTCGAAGCCGAGCGCTTCGCCGAGACCGAGCTGCGCGACGAGACCTGGAATGCACTGACCTGGATCTACCTCCTCGGCGAGGGGATCTTCACGCTCATCGCGCGCGATTTCGCGCCGCTCCCCGATCGGCTGGCGTCGGTCGCCGGCCGGCTCGAAGGGATCCCGGCCGTCATCGATGGCGCCAAGGCGGCGCTCCAGGGACCCGGCGATGGCCGGCCGGTCGGGCGGTTCCAGACCGAGAAGGCGCTCGAGCAGTTGCCCGGGATCGTGGAACTGGTCGGCGATGCGTTCGGCGAGGCGGAGCGTGCCGCCCCCGATGACCCGGCGGTTGCCGCGATACGCCCCAGGGTCGAGGCGGCGGCCGCGGCCGCCAAGGCCGCGCTCATCGACTTCGAGGCGTACCTCCGCGACGACGTCCTGCCGCGCAGCGAGGGGGAGGGCCGGCTGGGCGCCGACCTCTTCGCGCGAAAGATGCGGCACACCATGCGCTCCGACACCCTGACACCGGAGCGCATCCTGTCGGCGGCCGAGCGCGAGTTCGATGCCGTGCGTGCCGAGATGGTGCGCCTCGCCCGTCAGCTCTGGCCGAGATGGCACCGGGGCACGCCGGCGCCCGACGACGACGCGATGCTCGTTCGTGGCGTGCTGGACGCGATCGCTGCCGAGCATCCCCAGGCCGAGGAGCTGCTCGATTTCTGCCGGAAGGAGACCGCTCGGATCGAGGCCTTCTGCCGCGACCGCGATCTCATCGGCCTGGCCGACGAGCCGCTCGACATCCGCTGGACGCCGACGTTCCTGCGGGCCTTCGGCGGGGCGATGCTCATCCCGCCCGGGCCATTGGACAAGGGCCAGAAGGCGTTCTTCGCGATCACCCCGATCCCCGAGGACTGGCCTCCCGAGCGCAAGGAGTCGTTCCTGCGCGAGGACAACGCGCGGATGCTCCGCCTCCTGACGATCCACGAGGCGGTCCCCGGCCATTACCTCCAGGGCGTCTACGGCAACCGAGCCGAGTCCTTGCCGCGCGCGGTCTTCTCGAGCGGCGTGTTCGCTGAGGGCTGGGCCGTCTATGTGACCCAGGTGATGATGGACGTCGGCTACGGCGAGGACGACGGCGCGCTCCTGCTGACGAACTGGAAGTTCTACCTGCGCTCGATAACGAACGCCATCATCGATGCTCGGATCCACACCACCGGGATGACCGAGGAAGAGGCCGTCAAGCTGATGGTCGAGGGCGGGTTCCAGGAGGAAGCGGAAGCCCGCGCAAAATTCGATCGAGCCCGGCTGTCGTCGACGCAACTATCGACGTATTTCGTGGGCTCGATGGAGATGTGGGACATCGAGCTCGAGGCGCGCCGGCGGGCGGCGGCCGCGGCCGGTGCCGACCCCGCGGCGATCGAGCCGGGCGGGCTACCCGGGGGATTCGGCGAGACGCCAGGGTTCCACTATCGGCCGCACCTGGAGTCGGTCATCAGCTATGGCTTGCCGCCGACGGGGTTGCTGCGCCGAATCCTGTTCCGCTGACGCCCGTCAACCGCGGCGGCTCGGGGTCGCGGGGCCTGACTTCGACGTCGGCGGTGGCTTTGGCTTGACGGGCTGCTTCCCGGCTGTACCGCTCAGCGCCGCGCGCATCCGGTCGACGCGGTAGTCGGCCGTTCTTGCCGCCGCGAGGAGTCGGTCCGCGGTGGCGGTGTAGGGCGGCGTCCCGGTTTCGAGTGCGTCGAGGCGCGCCGCCCAGGCCAACAGCGCCGCCAGCCGGTCGCGGTCGAGCCACTCGGTGTCCTCCCAGGTGTTGACGCCGAGGGCAGCGCGAACCGGTTCGCGGGCCAGCCACTGGTCCAGGAGGCGGAGGTCCCTCGCTCGGCCACGGCCTCGGATCTGCGACGGCCGGGGCAGGGCGAGCAGCGCGGCCACCGTCTCGGTGGCGGACCGCGCGGTGCCCTCGTCGAGGCCGGCGGCCCGAAGACCGGCCTCCATCGTCGGCGCGAGGCGCAGTTCGTCGTACCACGCGCGGCTCGTGGCGGCGATATCCGCGCCTGGCGCGAGCGCCCCCAGGCGGGAAAGAACGAGGTAGCCGAGGAGCGCGGCGCGGTCCTCGGCCGTCAACGGACCGCCGGGCGCGCCACCGCTCACCGTGGCGCCCCGTCCCACCGAGGTGGCATCGCGGAAGACTGCCGCGGCCTCCTCGCGGATCAACGCTGCCGTCGCGATCGGATCTCCCTCGACGCCCGTCGCGGCGGCAACGGCCGCGAGCATCTCCCTCAACCGCGCTTCGAGCGCATCCAGGTCCGCCTCACCGGCCTCATCGGCCGACCCGGCCAGGATCGCGGCCACGTGCCTGCCGGCGAACAACGCCCGCAGGCTCG
>JAXDKY010000034.1:0-2505 GCA_034666885.1 Chloroflexota bacterium | reverse complement strand
CTTGGTCAGGAACAGATCCTGGACGACGAGGAACTCCAGGCCCTCGAGCAGGTGGATCGCGCGCTTCTGGTCGGCCTCGGACTGGACCGGATTCTCGCCGATGCAGTAGACCGCGGTCAGGTCGCCGCGCTCCATCGCGTCGAACATCCCCGACAGGTGCCAGCCGCGCCGCGGCGGGACCGCCACGCCCCACTCGGCGTCGAACTTCGCGCGCAACTCGTCGTTCTCGACGTGCTGGAATCCCGGCAGTCGGTCGGGCAGGGCGCCCATGTCGCCGCCGCCCTGGACGTTGTTCTGGCCACGGAGCGGGTTCACGCCACTGCCGTACCGGCCGACGTGGCCCGTGAGTAGCACGAGCGAGATCAGCGCGAGGACGTTGTCGACCGCGTTGTGATGCTCGGTGATGCCGAGCGTCCAGCAGATCATGGCCCGCGGCGCGGTCGCGAAGGCGTGCGCCAACTCGCGGATCGCCTCGGCCGGGACGCCGGTCTCCCGCTCCGCGTACTCGAGCGTGTAGCTCTCGACCTTCGCCTTGTACGCGTCGAAGTCGACGGTCGCGCGCTCGATGAACTCTCGGTTCTCGAGGCCCGCGGCGATGATCTCCCGGGCGACCGCGTTCGCCAATGCGATGTCCGACCCGACGTCCAGCCCGAGCCAGCTGTCGGCCCACTCCGCCGACGACGTGCGGCGCGGGTCGATCGCGTACAGGCGGGCACCCTTGTTGACCGCCTTGAGCACGTGATGGAAGAAGATCGGATGCGTCTCGCGGGCGTTGCTGCCCCAGAGGACGATCAGATCGGTGTCCTCGGCTTCACGGTATGAACTTGTGCCGCCACCGGCACCGAACACGGTCGCCAGACCGGCGACACTCGGGGCGTGTCAGGTGCGGTTGCAGCTGTCGATGTTGTTGCTGCCCAGGACCGCCCGGCTGAACTTCTGGGCTGCGAAGTTGACCTCGTTGGTCGCCTTGCTGCAGCTGAAGGTGCCGAAGGTCGTCGGGCCGTGGGCCGCCTTGGCGGCCCCGAATCCTTCGACCACGCGGTCGAGCGCCTCGTCCCAGGTCGCTGGGCGGAGCTCGCTGTCCTTCGTGTCGCGCACGAGGGGCTGGGTCAGTCGAACATAGGGTTTCGCCACGGAGTGGCCTCCTGCGGGTGCCGACCGGGCCAGTGTAAGTCGCCGCTCGAAGGACTGAAGGACTACTGGAGGGCGACGCCGGGTTCCCCGGCCTCCACGCGCCCGATCCACCAGCGCTCGACGCCGGATACGTCCAGGGCGGCCTCGACGTCATCGATCCGATCCGCAGGGACGGCCGTGAGGAGGCCGCCGCTCGTCTGCGGGTCGTGGGCCAGCGTCACGAGCTCGGGCGGCACACCGTCCGCGACGCTGAGCGACGCCGCCACGAACCGACGGTTATGCGCGGCGCCGCCGGTCTCGACGCCGGCCGCGGCAAGCTCGAGCGCGCCGTCGAGCGCCGGCAATGTCCCGGCCTCGAAGACGAACTGCGTGTCCGAGGCGCGGGCCATCTCGAGGCCGTGTCCCAGCAGGCCGAAGCCCGTGACGTCGGTCGCCGCGGTCAGGCCGGTACCGACCAGCGCCTCCGAGGCGGCGCGGTTGAGGCGGCGCATCCCGTCGATCGCCGCGGCGACGTGTGCGGCGGAGGTCCGGCCCTGGCGCGCGCCCGAAACGAGGACCCCCGTCCCGAGTCTCTTCGTCAGGAGCAATCGATCGCCGGGCTTCGCCCCGCCCTTGCGCAGCAACTTGTCCGGGTGGGCCGCGCCGATGACCGCCAGGCCGTACTTGGGCTCCGGGTCGCGGATCGTGTGGCCGCCGGCGAGCGTGCCACCGGCCTCGCGGACCTTGGAGGAGGCGCCGGCGAAGATCTCGGCCAGCACGTCCCGTGGCAGCTCCTCGGGGAACGCCGCGATCGAGAGGGCAAAGAGGACGCGGCCACCCATCGCGAAGACGTCACTCAAGGCGTTCGCCGCGGCGATCTCCCCGAACGTGCGCGGGTCGTCGACCAGTGGCGGAAAGAAGTCCAGCGTGCCGATGATCGCGAGGTCGTCGCTGACGCGGTAGGCCGCGGCGTCGTCGGGCGGATCGAGGCCCGCGATGAGCGCGCCGTCAGGCGCGGCCGCGGCTTCGGCGCCCAGGCCGCTGAGCGCATCGGCCAGCAGGTCCGCCCCGAGCTTCGCGGCGCAACCGCCACAGTCGGTCAGCGTGGTCAGGCGGATCGGCGTCGGAGCCTCGAGCGTCGTCATGGGCCGATGATAGGTCCGCCGTCGCGAGACGGGGCCCCCGGCCGCCGCGCGCTACCATCGCCCACGGGAGCGGAGGGGTCCCGGTGGGTCCCCCGGTCTTCAAAACCGGTGGCGCCGCGTTCGGCGCGGCTCGGTGGGTTCGACTCCCACGCGCTCCCGCCACGCGCCCGCATGGAGGTCCGATGTCGTCGAAGCCGGCCGAGCGGCCGCGCCCACCCAGCGTCGAGCTGGTGCTGGCGCGTGCGCG
>JAXDKY010000033.1:0-2593 GCA_034666885.1 Chloroflexota bacterium | reverse complement strand
ACCTGGACACCGCGATCACGATCCGGAGCGCCGTCCTCAAGGACGGCCAGGCGCATGTCCACACGGGAGCCGGCATCGTCGCTGGGTCCGTGCCGGAGTCGGAGTTCGAGGAGACCGAGCACAAGGCGGCGGCGCTACGCCGGGCGATCGAGATGGCTGCCGGCGTTCCCGAGACGCCGCGCGCGGGCGCGGGCTCGATCGACGACGACGCCGACCTCGAAGCCGACGTAACGCAGCCACAACCGGCCTCGACGACGACCGGAGCGGGCACATGATCCTCGTCATCGATAACTACGACAGCTTCACCTTCAACCTGGTGCAGGCGCTCCAGGCGGCCGGTGCCGAGGTCCAGGTGATCCGCAACGACGCCATTGACCAGGCCGGCGTCGAGGCGCTCGCCGACGACGCCGCCGCGAACCTGCGCGGCATCGTCATCTCGCCCGGACCCGGCGACCCGGACGATGCCGGGGTCTCGGTCGCGACCATCAAGGTGGCCGCCGAGCGCGCGATCCCGTTGCTCGGCGTGTGCCTCGGCATGCAGTCGATGGCAGCGGCCTACGGCGCGACGATCGTCCGCGCGCCGACCCTCGTCCACGGCCAGGCGTCCGAGGTCACCCACGATGGGGCTGGGCTGCTGGAGGGCATGCCGCCGTCGTTCATGGCCGCCCGTTACCACTCCCTCGCCATCGACCCGGCGACCCTGCCGCCCGAGCTGCGGGTCACGGCGATGAGCGAGGTCGATCGCGTGATCATGGGCATCCGCCATGTCGCCCTTCCGATGGAAGGCGTGCAGTTCCACCCCGAGAGCGTGCTGACGCCGCAGGGTCCGCACCTCCTCGCGAACTTCCTGCGCCAGGCCGGGGAAGGGGAGGCGGAGTTGCTCGACGCCGTGTCCGGATCGTTCGCCACCTCCGGGTTGGCCGAGACGGCGCCATGAGTGAGCACGTCCGGACCGCGCTGGCGACGATCGTCGAAGGCGGCACGCTCACCCTGGATGAGGCACGGCTGGCGATGGGCGCCGTGATGGACGACGCCGCTACACCGGCCCAGCTGGCCGCGCTGCTCATGGGCCTGCGGATGCGCGGCGAGACGGTCGACGAACTGGCCGGCTTCGCGACCGCGATGCGCGAGCGCGTGGTGCGGGTCGAGGCGCCGGAGGGGACCGTCGACGTCGTCGGGACCGGCGGGGACGGGAGCGGGACGTTCAACATCTCGACGGCGTCGGCGCTGGTGGTCGCTGCCGCTGGCGTGCCGGTCGCCAAGCATGGCAACCGGGCGATCACCTCGAAGGCGGGGTCCGCCGACGTGCTCGATGCGCTAGGGATCCGGATCGATCACGACGCGGCCTCCGCCGGGACGGCCCTGCGCGAGCTCGGCTTCGCGTTCCTCTTCGCCCCGAACTTCCATCCCGCGATGCGCTTCGCGAACCCGACGCGCCGCGAGATCGGGGTCCGCACCGCGTTCAACCTGCTCGGCCCACTCACGAACCCGGCCGGCACGCGGCGGCAGCTGCTCGGCGTGGGCGATGCCGGGGCCGCGGGACGGTTCGCAGAGGTGGTCCATCGGCTTGGCACGGAACGGACGCTCGTCGTGCATGGGGCGGGGGTCGACGAGCTGCCGCTCGACGGGACGGGCGTCCTCTACGAGGTGACCGAGGCGGGGGTCGAGCAGCGGTTCGTCGATGCCGAGGCGCTCGGCCTGCGACCGGCCGCTACCTCGAAGCTGTCCGGTGGCGACGCGGCCGCGAACGCGCGATTCGTGGAGGCCGTGCTTCGCGGCGAGCCGGGGGCGCGGCGGGACGTCGTGCTGCTCAATGCCGGCGCGGCCTTCATGGCGGCCGGGTCGGTCGAGTCGCTGGAGGACGGCCTGGAGCACGCGGCCTTGACCATCGATGCCGGGTTGACGGCGGAGCTGCTGGGGCGCCTGCGCGCGGAGCGGGTCGCGGCTGAGGCCGCCGCTGGCGCCGCGCCGGCAGCGAGCGCGCCGGCGTGACCGTCGCGACACCTCGCCACGCCGGGGCGACGAACGTGGTCGCGGAGATCGCGGCCCGTCGTCGGCAGGACCTCGCGTCCGAGCTGGCCTCCGGGCCCACGGCTGGCGACCTCGCGTCCGCGCCGGCACCGCGGCCCGTCGTCGAGCGGCTTGCCGCGCCGGGTCTCCACCTGATCGCCGAGATCAAGCGCTCATCGCCCTCGGCCGGTCGCATCGCAACGGCCGGCGAAGACATCGTCGCCCGCGCGCGTGCGTACGAGGCTGGCGGCGCCGCCGTGATCTCGGTGCTGTGCGAGCCCCACTGGTTCCACGGCTCCATCGACGACCTGCGGGCCGTTCGGGCGGCGGTTTCGATCCCCGTGCTGGCCAAGGAGTTCGTGGTCGACGAACGGCAGCTGCCGCAACTGCGGGCGGCCGGCGCGGACCTGGTGCTGCTGCTGGCCGTCCTGCATCCTCGGGCGCGTCTCGGTCGACTGGTGGAGCGAGCCCTCGCCCTCGGGCTGGAGCCGCTCGTCGAGGCGCATGACGAGCGTGAGCTGGCGGCCGCGCTGGCGACGGACGCGCGACTCATCGGGATCAACAACCGCGACTTGCGAACCCT
>JAXDKY010000032.1:0-5629 GCA_034666885.1 Chloroflexota bacterium | reverse complement strand
AGCGGCCTCGCGGGGATCATCAAGGGGCACCGCCATATGACGTGTTCCAGTTGCGGCGCGGCCGCGCCGCCCAACGCCCGCTTCTGCACCGAGTGCGGCAACGGGCTGCAGGCGAGCTGCCGGCAATGTGGCTCGCCGCTTCTCCCCGGCGCAAAGTTCTGCGCCGATTGCGGGACGCCGACAGGCGTCGGCGAAGCCGCCGGCACGCCGGCCGCCTCCACGGGAGAAGCCGGCGGCCCGAACACCCCGATCGCTGAACGTCGCCTCGTCTCGATCCTCTTCACCGACCTGGTGGGCTTCACTTCCCTCGCGGAGGGCCGGGACGCCGAGGAGACCCGCGAGCTGCTGTCACGCTACTTCGACCTTGCCGGCGAGGTGATCGGCCGCTACGGCGGCACGATCGAGAAGTTCATCGGCGACGCGGTCATGGCCGTGTGGGGCACGCCGATCGCCCGGGAGAACGACGCCGAGCGGGCCGTCCGTGCGGCCCTCGACGTTGTCGCCGCGGTCAAGACGCTCGGCCCCGGCATCAGCGCCCGGGCTGGGGTCCTGACCGGCGAAGCGGCAGTAACGCTCGGCGCGACGAACCAGGGCATGGTCGCGGGCGACCTGGTCAACACAGCGTCGAGGCTGCAATCGGTCGCGCAGCCCGGAACCGTCCTGGTTGGCGAGTCCACGGAACGTGCCGCCAACCAAGCGATCGCATTCGAACCGGCCGGGGACCAGATCCTCAAGGGCAAGCAGGCGCCGGTGCCGGCATTCCGCGCGATCCGCGTCGTCGCCGAGCGCGGCGGGCGCGGCCGAGGCGACCAGCTCGAGGCGCCGTTCCTCGGGCGCGACGGCGAGTTCGGCCTGCTCAAGGACCTGTTTCACGCAACGGGTCGCGAGCGACGAACGAGGATCGTCTCCATCGTCGGCGTGGCCGGCTCAGGCAAGAGCCGGCTCGTCTGGGAGCTGTCGAAGTACCTCGATGGTGTCGTCGAGACGGCCCTCTGGCACACCGGGCGATCACCCGCCTACGGTGAGGGGATCACGTTCTGGGCGCTTGGCGAGATGGTCCGAGCGCGCGCCGGATTATCCGAGACCGACGACGAATCGACGACCCGGCTGAAGCTGGCAGAGACGGTCGAGCGCTGGCTGCCGGACGAATCGGAGCGACGCTGGATCGAGTCGGCGCTCCTCGTCCTGCTGGGTGTCGACACGGCGACCCAGATGGCGCGCGAAGAGCTGTTCTCGGCGTGGCGGACCTTCTTCGAGCGGATCGCCGCCGAGGGCACCGTCGTCCTCGTCTTCGAGGACCTGCACTGGGCCGATCCCGGCACGCTGGACTTCATCGACGACCTGGTCGAATGGAGCCGGGGCGTGCCCATGCTGATCATCACCGTCGCACGTCCGGAACTGTTCGAGCATCGACCGGACTGGGGTGCCGGCCGGCGGAACTTCATGGCGCTCGGCATCGAGCCGCTGCCGGAGTCCGCGATCATCGAGCTGCTCACCGAGCTCGTTCCGGGCCTCCCCGATGCACCGCTTCACGCGATCGCTGAACGCGCCGATGGGATCCCGCTCTATGCGGTCGAGACGATCCGGATGCTCGTGGCCGAGGGCCGTCTGGCGCCGGCCGATGGCGGCTACGTCCCCGCCGGAGACCTGACGAACCTGGCGGTCCCGGAGACGCTGCACGCCTTGATCGCGGCCCGCCTTGACGCGCTTCCAACACCGGAGCGAGGCCTGATCCAGGATGCGGCGGTGCTTGGGCAGAGCTTCACCATCGACGGGCTCGCGGCCGTGAGCGGGCAGGACCAAAGCCAGGTGGAGGAAATGTGCCGGGCGCTCACGAGGCGGGAGCTACTCGTCCAGAACGTCGACCCGCGTTCGGCCGAGCGCGGCCAGGTGGCGTTCGTCCAGGCGCTCATCCGCGAGGTCGCCTACGGCACCCTGTCCCGACGCGACCGTCGGTCGCGCCACCTGGCCGCGGCCCGGTTCTTCGAGTCATTGGGCGAGGACGAGCTGGCCGGTGCGCTCGCGTCGCACTATCTCGCGGCGTATCGCGCGGCGCCGGACGACCCGGACAGCCGGCCGCTGGCCGCGCAGGCGAAGATCGCCCTCCGCGCCGCCGCCTCGCGTGCGAGCTCGCTCGGCAGCCACGACCAGGCGGTGCGGTTCAACCTCGAAGCCATCGAGGTCATCGACGACCCGGCTGAGATCGCGGAGCTCCTGGAGCGGGCCGGGGAGGCGGCCGCACACGGCGCCGCCGTGGACCAGGCAGAAACCCTGCTCCGCGACGCGATCGGGCGCCGCGAGGAAATGGGAGATCGCTCGGGCGCGGCGCGCGCGACGGCGCTGCTCGGGCAAGCGCTGATCAACGGCTATCGGTCGGCCGATGCGGTCGTCATCCTCGAACCTGCGGTCGAAGCATATGGCGACCTCGTGGACGAGCCCGCGCTTGCGGCGATCGAGCACCAGCTTGCACGGAGCTACTGGGTTGGCGACGACGTCGTCAGGGCGATCGAGTTCGCCGATCGGGCCATCGGGCGCGCGGAACGCATCGAGGCGATCGAGCTGGTTGCCGACTGCCTGATCACCAAGGGTGCATGCCTGTCCGTGAGCACGCGACCGTACGAAGGGTCTGGGATCCTCGAGGCTGGCATCAAGCTCGCCGAGACGCTGGGCCTGCGGCTGACCGTCGTGCGGGGTCTGCTGAACCTCGGCGTCTCATTGCTCGCGCGTGATCCCAGGAGGTCGTTCGACCGCAGCAAGGCGGCCTTCGACATGGCCGGCAGGTTCGGATTCCGAAACAGCTACGCGATCGCCCTCAGCAACGCGGCTGAGGTCGCTGTGGACCTCGGCGATTGGGACTGGGCCCTGGCCGCCACCGACGAGCCCAACGTCGAGCAGCTGGCTGCGGGGGACCGTGCGACCGTCCTGCGCAGTCGTGAGGAGATCCTGGCTGCTCGAGGCACCCCGGTCGATGACCTGCTCGCCCAGCATGAGCGACTGGTGCTCGACAGCGACGACCCCCAGCAAGAGTCCAACCTGTTGGCGGGCAAGGCAGCTGCCGCGTTCGCCGTCGGACGGTATCGCGAGGCCGCCGAGGGCTGGCGCCGGTCGGCCGAGCTCAACGTCACGAATGCGGCGACGGACCTCCCGCGCGCCGCGCGCGCCTCGCTCTGGGAGGGTGATCTCGAAGGTGTGCGAAGGGCGCTCGTGGCGATCGACGCCGCGGCGCTCCACGGCCGCGTCCTCGACCTCGAACGGCGAGCCTTCCGGGCAGCCCTCAGCTCGCACGAGGGCGACCGCGACCGTGCCGCCCGCGAGTACTCCGAGGTACTCCCCGAGCTCGCCGAGATGGGCCTCGCCTACAGGCAGGCGCTCGTCGTCCTGGACATGGCGCTCGTGCTCGGGCCCGACGACCCCGTCGTTCAGGACTCCGTCGAGGACGCCCGGGCGATCCTCGAACGACTCGATGCGCGGGCGATCTCGGCGAGGCTCGAGGAGCTGATGGGCGAGGCGGCTGACTCCCGACCCGGCGGATCGTCCGTTCACGGGACGGAGGTCGAGGCGGCGGCATCCAGCGGGCGTCCGTAGCATCAGGCCAGCGTTCGCGACCTCGACAACTACGAACTGTGCCGCGACCGGGCCGCAACGTTGCCGTCTCCGCGGCGCAACTCTGGCGGCTCGACTTCGGTACAATCCGGGCCAACGCGACTGTGGAAGCCGACTCCTGCGTGGCCCTCGGGCCCCGCATCACGCGCGGCCGGTCGATCCGTGATGTGATCGCCCGCGCCCAGGAGTCCGACGCCCGATGGCCACCACCCACCCGACGCGCCCCGACCTCCCCTCGACGCCCGCCGCTGGCCGCGTGCGCCCTCCGCTGGGTCGTCATGTCCGAGCCAACCGCTCCTCGGCCGAGCTCGTGGAGGACGCCATCCGTGCCGGCGAAGGGCTCATCGCCGCCGACGGGCCGTTAGTCGTCCGGACCGGCAAGCACACGGGTCGCTCGCCCCAGGACAAGTTCATCGTCGACGAGCCGACCAGCCACGACAAGATCTGGTGGGGCGAGGTCAACCGGCCGATCAGCGAGGCGAACTACGACCGCCTTCGAGCGCGCCTGGTGGCCTACTGCGCCGAGAAGGACCTGTACGCCCAGGACCTGCATATCGGCGCCGATCCGGCACACCAGCGCCGGCTCCGGGTGTACACGGAGACGGCCTGGGCCAGCCTGTTCGCGCGCAACCTGTTCCGCCGCGCGCCCGCCGAAGACCTCGTCGCCTTCGAGCCGAACTTCACGATCATCTGCGTGCCGTCGTTCAAGGCCGATCCCGCCGCCGAGGGAACCCGCACCGAGACCGCGATCCTCGTCCACCTCCAACGCATGGAGATCCTCATCGTCGGCACCGAATACGCCGGCGAGATCAAGAAGTCGGCCTTCACCGTCATGAACTACCTCATGCCCGACGAGGGCGTCCTCCCGATGCACTCGTCGGTCAACGTCGGCAAGGCCGGCGACTCGGTCGTGTTCTTCGGGCTCAGCGGGACCGGCAAGACCACGCTCTCCGCGGACCCGGAACGCAGCCTCATCGGCGATGACGAGCACGGCTGGGGACCGGACGGCCTCTTCAACTTCGAGGGCGGCTGCTACGCGAAGACGATCCGCCTCTCCCCGATGTACGAGCCCGACATCTTCCAGACGACCAAGCGCTTCGGGACCGTCCTGGAGAACGTCGACCTGGACCCCGAGACGCGCGAGCTGGACCTCGATTCCGACCGATTCACCGAGAACACGCGGGGTGCCTACCCGCTCCATTTCATCGGCAACGCCGACCCGACCGGGATGACCGTCCAGCCGCGGACCGTCGTGCTGCTGACGGCCGACGCGTTCGGGGTGCTGCCGCCCATCTCGCGCCTGACGCACGCCCAGGCGGCCTACCACTTCATCAGCGGCTACACGGCCAAGCTCGCCGGCACCGAAGTCGGCGTCACCGAGCCGAAAGCCACGTTCAGCGCCTGTTTCGGGGCTCCGTTCATGCCGCGCCACCCGGGCCTCTACGCCGCGATGCTCACCGAACGCCTCGCCACGCACGACGCAACGGTCTGGCTCGTGAACACCGGCTGGACCGGGGGCCCGGTCGGTACCGGTGAGCGCATGGACATCGGGCACACTCGCGCGATGGTCCGGGCCGCCCTCGATGGGGCCCTCGCCGACGTCGAGATGCGGGTCGATCCGATCTTCGGCGTCGAGGTCCCACTGACCTGCCCGGACGTGCCCGCCTCGTTCCTCGACCCACGAGCGACCTGGGCTGACAAGGACGCCTACGACCGGCAAGCGGCAGCGCTCGCCGCGATGTTCACGGCGAACTTCGCGGCGTACGCGGACGGCGTGACCGACGACATCCGCGATGCCGGCCCGGTCGTATCCGACCCATCCGCCGCCGTGCCCCTCGACAGCGACCCCGGCGCCAGCTGAGCCGAGCGCGCGGCGCGCGGACATAGAATCGACCGCTCCGAGCGATCGACCAGGACCGGACTGACCAGAAGGAGACCTTCGACCCCATGGCCCGCAACAAGGTCACCGTGATCGGCGCCGGCAACGTCGGCGCTACCACCGCCCAGCGCATCGCCGAGGCCGGCC
>JAXDKY010000031.1:0-5013 GCA_034666885.1 Chloroflexota bacterium | reverse complement strand
GTCATGGGCGTGGCGGGAGCCTCGTCCGCCAGCCCGCGCTTCGTGATCCTGGCCGGGGTCGCCGGGCTGTTGGCCGGTGCCTTCAGCATGGCCGCGGGCGAGTACATCAGCATGCAGAGCCAGCGCGAGCTGTTCGAACGCCAGATCGAGCTCGAGCGGGCCGAGATGGAAGCGATGCCCGAGGAAGAGGAAGCGGAGCTCGCCGCCGCCTACCGAGCGAAGGGCTTCGCCCGGGACGAAGCAACCCGGATCGCGCACCGGCTGTTCCAGGACCCCGAGGCGGCGCTCGACATGCTCGTGCGCGAGGAGCTCGGTCTCGACCCGGACGAGCTGGGTTCGCCGTGGGGCGCCGCCGGCGGGTCGATGGTCTCGTTCGCGCTCGGCGCGGCCGTGCCGGTCATCCCGTTCCTCTTCGGTGGCGGATTGGGCATCACGGCCATCAGCCTGGGCGCCAGCCTCGTGGCGCTGTTCGCGGTCGGCGCCGGGGTCAGCATGCTCACGGGTCGAAGCCTCGCCTTCAGCGGCCTGCGGCAGCTCGGGATCGGCCTGGGTGCGGCGGTCGTGACGTACCTCATCGGCTCGCTGATCGGCGTCGAGGTCGCCTGATCCATGGGCGAGGCGACGCTCCTGCGCGAACGGTTGGTCGGGGAGGGCCTGGACCCCGGCGCGTGGTCCAACGGCCCGGGCGACCGATACTCCGCCCACGATCATGCCTACGACAAGGTCATCGTCGTGACCTCCGGATCCATCACCTTCGGCCTCGATGCGGGCGCCACCGAACTCGTGACCGGCGACCGGCTCGAACTTCCCGCCGATACCAGCCACGACGCCAACGTCGGACCGGATGGCGTCGTCTGTCTCGAAGCGCACCTCCCGGCCGGGACATTCAGCGCCGTGGCGCTGCGCGAGGCCGGATCGTGGTGAGCGTGGGCGCCCGAAACCGGTGGGCGGCTCGGGAACGTATCCGATGACAGGCAACGGTCCGGGCCCCGGCGTCGACGCCGGCCTCGTTCGGGAGCTGGCGGCGGGATCGCACGACGCCCTGGCCGCGCTCTATGACCGTCACGCCGATGCGGTGTTCGCTTCGGCCTATCGCCTCACCTCGGACCGCGGACTGGCCGAGGAAGTCGTGCAGGAGACCTTCCTGGCGCTCTGGAACCGTGCGGATACGTTCGATCCCTCGGTCGGGTCCCTTGCGGCCTGGCTATATACGATCGCGCGCAATCGCACGGTCGACCGACTGCGAGCCGCCGGCCGACGCCCCACCCTGTTGCCCCTGTCCTCGGTGGCGGGATCGGGTTACGGGGGCGACGAGCCCGACGCGGATGCGCTCGAGCGCGTGCTCGCCAGCGGGGCGATCGTCGCCGGATCCGCGCCGTCGCGGTCGCCCGAGATGGAGGTCGCGCTCAAGGAGCTGCGCGGGGCGCTGCAGGCGGCCCTGGCCGACATGCCCGATGTCGAACGGGTCGTCATCGTGCTGGCGTACGGCGAGGACCTCTCGCAATCGGAGATCGCGGAGCGGCTTGGTTGGCCGCTCGGAACGGTCAAGACGCGGACCCGACGGGCGCTCCTGCGCCTGCGCGAGGTCCTGGGCAGCGGGGTCGGCCCCGAATTCACCCGATACCTGGCACCGGCCCCGATGGCCGGGCCGGATCGCTGACACGGTCGCGGAGGCACATGGATCACGACGAGGTTCTCGAACAGCTGGAGCTGGCAGCCGTCGAGCCCGATGGGCTGGCACGGCTGGTGGCCGGGGACACGGCGACCGCGGCTGCGGTGGCCGGTCACCTTGCGGGCTGCGAGTCGTGCTCCGGTGAGTTCCAGCGCCTGGGTCGGGCGGCGCCGCTGCTGCGCGAGGTGGTCCGGACGACGCCGCCGGGTGACCTCCGGGAGCGGACCCTCGCGTACGTTCGAGAGCATGGCGAGCCGCGGGGCGTGGCGGCCTCGGCCGCCGCTCCGGCCGCCGTTGCGGCATCCGAGATCGCGACGGGCCTTGCCGCCGCTCCGCCTGCCGCGGTCGCGACCACCCCGGCCCCGGCAACGGTCGCGGACGCCGGGCCCCGACGATGGCCGAACCTCCTCCCGTGGGTGGCCACCCTGGCCGCCGCGATCGCCCTGGCCCTCGCGGCCACCTCGTTCCTCGCCTATCAGCAGGCGTCCCAGCGCCTGGCCGACCAGGAACACGCGGTCGCCGATCTCGTGGCCGTGACCAGCGCGACCCTCGAGATCAGCGCGCAGCCCGACGTCGAGCGCGTGGCCCTTACGGCGACTGGCAGCGACACCTCGGGTTCGCTGGTGTTCTCGCCGGCAAGCACGAGGCTCGTCGTCGTCGCCACGGGCCTGGAGCGACCGCCGGCCGGCCAGGAATACCGCTGCTGGGTCGATCGGGCGGGAAAGCGCGAGAACGTCGGTCGGATGTTCTTCGCCGGGGATCTGGCCTACTGGGTTGGAAAGGTCCCGGCCATCAGCGACGTCGCGCCCGGCACGACGTTCGGGGTGTCACTCGCGGATCTCCAGGGCACCCTGGTCGACGGCCCGCCGGTCATCGCCGGGGAGCTCTGACCCGACCTCGTCGGGCGACGGCACCTCGTCCGCCGGCGGCACCTCGTCCGGCGGCGGCGCCTCGAGGTAGGCACGATGCAGGTCCAGCACCCGCGCCGCCATCTCGGGACTGAGGTCGTGGCCCTCGTCGGCGAGGCTGGCTGACAGCCAGTGCGCCTCGCGAGCGCGTTCCTCGGCGTCGATATCGACCTCGCGCCGGCGCTGATCGGCGACCACGAACCAGACCAGCCCGGCTCCCACGACGAGCCCGACGATGAGCAACCACCAGTTGAACTCGGCGTTCACCGTCGGGAAGTATAGGGACGGTTCGGCGGTTCCACCGCCGCGGCTACACTCCCCGGATGTTCGATATCCCGCCCAACGCCGTCGCCCTGCAGCTCGGGCCCATCACCATCGGCTGGTATGGCCTGTGCTACGCCATCGGCCTGGCCGTCGCGTACATCGTCCTCACGAGGCTGGCGCGGGTGGCCGGCGAAGACCCCGAGCTCGTCGGCAATGGCATCGTCATCATCTCGATCGCGGCGCTGATCGGGGGCCGGCTTTATCACGTCATCGACCAGTGGGCGCTGTACGCCAACGATCCGCTCAAGATCATCCTGCCGCCCTACTCGGGCCTCGGCGTTTATGGCGGCATCGTGACCGGGACGCTCGCGGCGTGGTGGTACGTCCGTCGCCATGGCGTCTCGTTCCCGCGTTGGGCCGACATCGTCGCCCCCGCGCTGTTCGTCATGCAGGCCATCGGGCGCTGGGGCAACTACTTCAACCAGGAGCTGTACGGCCCACCGACCACGCAGCCATGGGGCATCCCGATCGATTGCGCCCATCGCCTGCAGGTGTACGCCTGCGACATCCTGCCCGCGTCGGCCCGCTTCCATCCGCTGTTCCTGTACGAGTCCCTCTCGGGGCTGGTCGGGGCGGTGTTCCTGGTGTTCCTGGGATATCGACTGCGATCGCGGCTGCGGCCGGGCGACCTGCTGCTGGTCTTCTTCATCTGGTACGGGGCGACGCGCTTCGCCCTCGAGTTCCTGCGGGCGGGCAACTGGACCTTCTTCGGCATTCCGACGGCGCAGATCGTGTCGCTCGCATTCATCGCGGTCGGCCTGGTTGGACTGGTGATGCGCCATCGAGGGAACCGGTCGGGTGACCAGCCGCCGGCCCACCCGGAAGTCGCGACCTGGGGCGCGCTCGGGGCGGCCTGGATGACTCGACCGAGCAACGAATCGTGGGCCAACGTCGGCCCGCCCATCGATGCGTCGGCCGCGCCCGAGGAGGACCCGCCGCCGACCGAGGAGGACCCGCCGCCGACCGAGGACGATGCCCCGGCCCCCGCCGACGAGCCGGGACCTCGCCCGACGCCGTGACCGACGCCGGGCGGCGACGACCTCCGCCGCCTCGCATCTCCCCCGAAGCGATGGCCGCCGCTCGCGGCGGCGCAGTCGAAGGGCTCGTGTGGCTGGGCCGCGCTCCCGAAGCCAAGGCGTCCCTCCTGTACCGCGCGGTCCGCGTGTTGGTCCGCTTCATCTGCTTCGGACTGTTTCGCTTCCGCATCGAGACCTCGGGCCAGGAGTTCATCCCGAACGGCGGCTACCTCCTGGTCGCCGGCGCCCACCGGGGGTGGATGGATCCGCTGGTCGTGATGCACGCGCTTCCCCTGGAGCCGCGCTGCTGGATCCTCGGCAGTGGTCCATCAACGTTCACCTCGCCCTGGCGAGAGTGGCTCATCCGGCGCATCGGTGGCCTCCTGCCGGTCTGGCGGGGCGGCGTCGGCATCGACCCGCACGTCGCCTCGGCGCGGGCCGTGCTCGATGCCGGTGCCCTCTTCGTGCAGATGCCGGAGGGGACCATCAGCGGGCCACCGGGCCGCCTCGGACCGATGCGCCACGGCTGGGCGATGATCGCGCTCCGAACGGACGCCCCGATCCTGCCGATGGCGATGGCCGGCACCGAGGAGCTGTACATCGGTCGCCGGATGGCGTCGCGGATCCTGCCACCTATGACCGTCCGGGAGATGGCCGGCCTGCCGCCCGACGCCCGCTTCCCGCCCGCCGGCACGCGCGAGGAGCTGGCGCTGGCAAGGGTCATGACCGATCGACTCGGCGCGCTCCTCGGCCCGGTGGTCGAGGCCCTCTATCCGGCGACCGTGGACGGCCCCGAGCACCCGCGTCGATGGCGCCGTCGCCTCACCTGGCTCCTGTTGCGACCGGGTCGCCTCGACCGCGACGGCTGAGCGCGCACAGGTACCTCCTTACGCGTGGTCCGCGAGGTTTGAGGCAGCAACGCTCCCAGAGATAAGGCATGGCCCGATGCGACCCCCCCGGGCCAGAGCCGAGGATCGGACCACGTCCGGCGGATCAATCGACCGGACAATCCGAAAGGGAGCAGATCGATGCACGCAACGACCAGCCCGAAGTTCGTCGACCAGCAGCAGACCTTCCTGGTTGCTCTGGCGGC
>JAXDKY010000030.1:0-3587 GCA_034666885.1 Chloroflexota bacterium | reverse complement strand
CCATGCTCGACCACGAAGAGAAGTTCCTGTTCAAGGAGGAGATCCTCCACCTGTCGAACGCGGTGGCGGAGCCAGGCATCCTCGACAACGTCGAGGACTTGCTGACCGACGTCATCACCAGCCCTCGGTTCGACTCGGAGGTCTTCACCCTGGAGCGCAGCCTGCAGGTCATGCTGGGCCCGCGCGCGGGGACCACGCTGGTCGGGCTGCTGACGGTGGCGCCCGAGGTCTTCGACGAGGTCGCCGAGGTGCGCATCCCGTCCGAGGTCCACGAGCGGCTGGTCGCGTGGCGGGCGCGCTTCGGCCTGGCGATCGATAACGCGCTGAACTTCCTGAACAACCCCGACGGGATCCAGGGCCACAACTTCGCGACCCAGGTCGCGCACGTCGAGGAGCGCCGCGTCCTCCAGGGGCGCCTGACCCTCGTGCGCTACAACAACGAGCCGCAGTTCTTCGTGGCCGACGCGAGCGTCTTCTTCGGGCTCGTGGTCGACATCCTCGAGCGGCTTGGGCCATACCTGGAGCCGGACGCCGTCGACGCCGAGACGGTCGCGCGCCTGCGGGACGCTCTCGGCCTGGTCGAACGCAAGACCGGCACGCACAGCTAGGACTCGCGAATCCTCGGGCTGATGGCCGGCGGGGGCGTCGCCTCAGCCCTCCGAGCAGCTGACGCTGTCACTATCGCCGCATGCGTCACGTCTACCTCGCCGCCACCGGCCAGAACCGTGGCAAGACGACGCTGAGCATCGGCGTCCTCGACGGCTTCACGCGCCGCGGTCTCTCGACCGGGTTCATCAAGCCGGTCGGGCAGCGGACGGTCATCCAGGACGGCGTCCCAGCCGACGAGGACGCGGTCCTCATGAAGAGCGTGTTCGAGCTCCCCGAGCCGCTGGAGCGGATGAGCCCTGTCCACATCCCTCGCGGGTTCACCAAGAGCTACATCGAGGGCAAGGTCGTCGAGGACCTGCCGAGCCGGATCAGCGCAGCCCACGCGTCCTTCGCCGCCGACCGCGACATGCTGCTGATCGAGGGCACCGGTCACGCCGGCGTCGGTGCCGTCATCGGGCTGTCGAACGCGTTTGTCGCTGCCATGCTCGGAGCCCCCGCCGTGATCGTGTCCGAAGGCGGGGTCGGCCGCCCGATCGACGAGATCGTCCTGAACAAGGCGCTGTTCGAGCGCTCCGGGGTCACGGTCGCGGGCGCCATCGTCAACAAGGTCGACCTGCTGGCGAAGCCGGACCTCGCCCGAACGCTGGAGCGTGGCCTGGCCCGCCACGGCATCCCGCTGCTCGGCGTGCTGCCGTACCGCCCGATCCTGTCCAATCCGACCCTGGCAATGGTCCTCGAGGGCGTCCACGGCGAGACCATCCACCCGGGTCCCGACCTCGACCAGGTCATCGGCGGCGTCGCGATCGGGGCGATGGAGCCGCGCCACATGCTCCAGCGGATCGGGACCGGGGCGCTCGTCATCGTGCCGGGCGACCGCGAGGACGTGATCGGGGCCATCGTCCATGCCCACCGGGTCGGCGCCGAGGCGGGCGGCGATGCCCTCGGGCTCGTGCTGACCGGGGGCTACCGCCCGCGCCAGGTCGTGCTGGACGCGATCCGGGCAGCCGACCTGTTCGCCACGATCGTCCCCGAGGACACCTACGCGGTCGCCTCCGAGATCCACGACCTGCTCGTGAAGACGCACGTGGCGGACCGCGGCAAGATCGAGGAGATCAAGGCCCTGGTGTGGGAGTACCTGTTCATCGATCGGATCCTGGAAGTCGCGACCGAAGCGGACGTGCGTCCGGCTCCGACGACCGCGTAGGCGGCCGGTGGCGCGGGTCGGGGCCGCGACCCGCGCCTCCCGCCGAGCGACCTACACCCCTCGGCCGGCCTCGGTTCCGACAGCCGGGTCGAGGATCTCGTTGTCGATCAGGCGGGTCGTCCCGAACCGCACCGCCAGCGACGCCAGGGCCGGGCGGTCCACCTGGTCGAGCTCCGACAGGGAGGTCCCGTCCGCGATCGACACGTATTCCACGTCGACCAGCGGCTCCTGGGTCAGCACCTCGAACATGGCGTCGCGCAGTCGATCGGCGTCAGCCTCACCGGTCTCCCACTGCTCCCGGGCCGCGAGCAACGCCCGGCGCAGGACCGGCGCGGCCGCTCGTTCCTCGGTGGAGAGATGGACGTTGCGGGACGACAAGGCGAGTCCGTCCGGTTCGCGGATCGTCGGGCACGCCACGACCTCCGTGCCGATGGCGAGGTCGCGCGCCATCTGGCGGATCACCATGACCTGCTGCGCGTCCTTCTGGCCGAAATAGGCGCGCTCCGCGCCTACCAGGTCGAACAGGATCGCGACGACGGTCGCCACGCCATCGAAGTGGCCCGGGCGCGCGGCACCCTCCAGCGGCAGCGCGACCGTCCCGACCGACACGGTGGTCGAGAAGCCCGGCGGGTAGATCTCTTCGACCTCGGGCGCGAAGACCAGGTCGACTCCCTCCGCCTCGCACATCGCGAGGTCGCGCGCCTCGTTGCGCGGGTACTGCGTGAAGTCGGACGCGACGTTGAACTGGCGTGGGTTCACGAAGATCGAGACGACGACTGTGGCGTTGTCCGCCCGCGCGCGCTGCATCAGTGCTCGGTGACCCTCGTGCAGCCAGCCCATCGTCGGCACCAGCCCGACCGGCCGTGGGGCTGCCGCGAGCGCCTTCCGCAGGTCCGCGCGCGTTCGCACGACCGTGGTCCTGGCAACCGCAGTCATCGAGGGCGGTGTGTTTGGGTTTTCAGAGGTCGCGATCGAGCGGGATGCCGCCCGCGGGGATCGAGCCGGAAGCCCGGTCCGACGCGCCGCGCCCCAGCGCTTCCTCGAGCACGGCGTCGTCCATACGGACCGTCTCGGCCTCGCCCGGGAACGTGCCCGCCTCGACGTCCATCGCATAGGCCCGCGCCGCCTCGCCGATCGTGGCCCGCAGCGTCGCGTACGGCCGGGCGTGGCGGGGCACGAAGTCGCCCAGCCCGAGCAGGTCCGTGATCACCTGGACCTGCCCGCTGCACCCAGGTCCCGCCCCGATCCCGATCGTGGGGATCCGGAGCCGCTCGGTGATCGCCGCGGCGAGTTGCGCCGGGACCAGCTCCAGGACGATCGAGAACGCGCCCGCCTCTTGTACCGCAAGGGCATCGGCCAGCTGGACCCGCGCCTGCGTCCGGTCCTTGCCCTGGACCTTGACCTTGCCGCCCATCCCGAGCTGCGCCTGCGGCGTCCAGCCGATGTGGCCCATGACCGGGATGCCGGCCTTGACCAGCGCCTCGATGATGCGTGCCGAGCGAACGCCGCCCTCGACCTTGACGGCCTGGGCGCCGGCCTCCTGCAGGAAGCGGCCCGCGTTCTCGAGCGCCTCGTCGACCGTCGAGTAGGTCAGGAACGGCATGTCGCCGATGACCATCGCGCGCTGCGAGCCGCGCACGACAGCCTTGGTGTGGTGGAGCATCTCGGCCATGGTCACGCGCACGGTCGACTCGTAGCCCAGCAGGACCTGGCCCAGTGAGTCGCCGACGAGCAGCAACGGGATGCCGGCCTCGTCGAGGATCTGGGCGGTCGG
>JAXDKY010000029.1:0-5696 GCA_034666885.1 Chloroflexota bacterium | reverse complement strand
CCATTGCCGAAAGCGGTGGGCGCCACCGAATCGACTAGCCGGCCGCGACCTCGGAACCGGACCGGCCGGGGGTGGCCTGCATCGCGGCCAGGGCCTCGCGAACCTGGTCGGCCAGGCCCGGCGCATCGAGCCGCAGTACGCGTCGGAGATCCGCCACCGATCCGTGGTCCACGAACCGGTCGCCCGGGATGCCGACGATCCTGACCGACACGTCGCGATAGGACGGGTCGGCGAGGCGCGCTTCCTCGAACAACTCCAGGACCCCGCTGCCAAAGCCGCCGGTCACGACGCTCTCCTCGAACGTGACGACGAGCCGCTTGCCGCGCGCCGCGTCCAGGATGAGCTGCCGGTCGAGCGGCTTCGCGAACCGGGCGTTGATGACGCCGACCGACCAGCCGTCGGCTTCGAGGGCGGAGGCCGCCTCCATGGCCCGGGCCACGATCGGGCCGAAGCCAACGAACAGGAGGTCGCGTCCTTCGCGCAGCGTCTCGGCCTGCCCGACCGCGAGCACGACCGGGTCCACGGGCGCGAGCCCGAACCCAGCGTCGCGCGGGTAGTGCAGGGCGAATGGCCGGTCCTGCGCGAGCGCGGTCCGCAGCAACGAGCGCAGTTCCTGCTCGTCCTTGGGTGACGCGATCACGAGATTCGGGAGCTGCCGCTGCGCCGGCAGCGTGAACATCCCCTGGTGGCTCGTGCCGTCCTCGCCGACGAGCCCCGACCGGTCGACCGCGATGACGACCGGCTGGTCGTTCTGGCACACGTCGTGGACCGTCTGGTCGAACGCGCGCTGGAGGAACGTGGAATAGAGGGCCACGACCGGGCGCATGCCGCCCATCGCCAGGCCGGTGGCCAGCGTCACCGCATGCTGCTCCGCGATCCCGACATCGAACACGCGCTCCGGGAACACCTCGGCGAACTTGGACATCCCCGTCCCGGTCGGCATGCCCGCCGTGATCCCGACGATCCGGCGGTCGTCGCGTGCCGCCTCGATCAGCTCGGCGGCGAAGACAGCCGTGTAGTTCGGGTTCTTGCGGGGCGCAGCGGGCTCGCGCGTCGGCGCTGCGGCGTCGTCGGCCATCGTCTCGGTCGGCATCGCCGCGGGCGCAGGCGCAGCCGCGGCCGCCGTCGCAGGAACGCCGGCGTCAGCACCAACGGCGGCGGTCTTCGTCTTCGCGCCGTCAACGCCGTTCGTCTCTGGCTGTAGCGCGATCGGCGGCAGGGCAGCGCCGTGGAAGCCGACCTGATCCTCGATCGCCGGCCGGAACCCCCGGCCCTTCTGGGTCCGAACGTGCACGATCGTCGGGCCGGGCAGCGCGAGGGCGGCACCCAGGGTATCGATGAGCGCCCGCAGGTCGTGTCCGGGCACGACGCCGATATACGTGATCCCGAGGTCCTCGAACAGCTGGCCCGGCTGGGCGAACCTGACGACCGAGGCGCGCAGGCGGCGCGACCACTCGAGCAAGCTCGGTCCGACCACCGGGATCTGCTCGACCGCCCGGTCGTAGGCGCTCTTGCTCTGGCGCCAGGCACCCGACAGCTTGATTTGCGAGAGGTACTTCGAGACCGCACCCACGGTGGGGCTGATCGACATCTCGTTGTCGTTCAGGACGATGAGCATCTGCGTCTGGCGCTGGCCGATGTCATTGAGGGCCTCGAGCGACAGGCCGCTCATCAGTGCGGCGTCCCCGACGACGACCGCGATCCGTTCCATCCCGTGACGCAGGTCGCGCGCTTCTGCCAGGCCCTCGGCGATCGACAGCCCCGTCCCGGCGTGCCCGCCATCGAACACGTCGTGCGGCGATTCGCTCCGCCGCGGGAAGCCACCCACCCCATCGAGCGAGCGGAGGGTCCCGAAGCGGGCCAGGCGGCCGGTAAGCAGCTTGTGCGGGTAGGCCTGATGGCCCGTGTCCCACACGATCCGATCCCGCGGCGATTCCAGCAGCCGGTGGAGGGCGATCGTCAGCTCCACGACACCCAGGGACGAGCCGAGATGACCGCCGGTCTCGGCGACCGTGCGGATGATCGTCTCGCGGATCTCGGCGGCGAGCCGGGCCAGTTGCGGCTCGGACAGGCCACGCAGGTCGGCGGGACCCTGCAGCTCGGAAAGGATGGTCACGTGGGGGGAACGCTCCTGTGCTATACCCGCGGGAGTGTACCGCTGGGTCCCGGCGCGGGCCTCGCGGTCGCCTCGGATGATAGTTGATACCTCAGCGGAGCATGTTTCTCGACTGGAGGCGGTGATGGCACTGAGCGAAGCGTGGGCGGGTCTCGAACGGATCGCCGGGACGGTGCTCCGCCCCGACGACGATGGGTATGACGCGGCGCGCCAGACCTTCAATGGCACGATCGATCGGCGACCGGCCGCCATCGTCGGCTGTCGTTCGACGGATGACGTGGTCGCTGCGGTGCGCGCGGCGCGGGCCGCCGGCCTGCCCATCGCCGTACGCGGTGGCGGTCACGGGGTCGCGGGCCACGCAATGGCGGATGACGCGCTCGTCGTCGACCTGCGCGAGATGCGATCGGTCGTGGTCGATCCCGAGCGGCGGCGGGCCCAGGCGGGCGGCGGCGCGCTGTGGGAGGACGTGGACGGGGCGACGGTGCCGCACGGCCTGGCGACGACCGGCGGCACGTTCGGCGACACCGGCATCGGCGGCCTCACCCTGACCGGTGGCCTCGGATTCCTGATGGGCACGGCCGGGCTGACCTGCGACAACCTGGTGCGGGCCGTCGTGGTGACCGCGGACGGCAACGTCGTAGTCGCCGGCAACGACGGTGATCCGGAGTTGCTGTGGGCCCTGCGCGGCGGCGGTGGCAACTTCGGCGTCGTCACCGAGTTCGAGTTCGCGCTGCATCCGCTCGGGCCGCTCGTCCAGGGCGACTTCGTGGCGCACCTCGACCAGGCTGCCGACGCGCTGCGCATCGCGGCCGACATCGCTCACGACGCCCCGCCCGAGCTCGTGCTGTTCATCGTCGGTCCGACCACCCTCGGGCCACCGCTCGAAGACGGCTCGCCGTCGGGACCCGCGGCATATGTCCGGATCACGGCCATCTACCAGGGCTCCGCGGCCGACGGGGAAGCCGCCATCGCGCGGCTGTTCGACGTCCCGGGCCTGGTCGGTACCTTCGCGGAGCAGACCTACGCCGAGATCCAGGCGAGCTCCGGGATCCTCCCCTTCGGCCTGCGCCACTACTGGAAGGGCCACTTCGTCCGCGATCTCGAGCCGTCGGCCGTCGATGCGGTCGTCGACGCGATGCGCGCGGTCCCGGGCGGCCACTCGTTCATGCTCCTCGAGGCCATCGGCGGTCGGGCGCGGCACGAACCGGATGGCGGCGCGTCGTTCGGGCAGCGCGAGGCCCGTTGGAACGTGTCGGCCCTCGGGGTCTGGGAGGACCCCGCGAACGACACCGAGCAGATCGCGTGGGTCCGGGGCGCGGTCGATGCCCTCGCGCCCGCGTCCCTCACCGGCGCCGGCTACGGCAACTACGCCCCGGTCGACGAGACCGACGAGCGGGTGCGGGCGGGTTTCGGCCCCGAGCGATATGCCCGGCTCGCCCGGGTCAAGCGCCTGTACGACCCGGACAACGTCTTCCGCTTCAATCACAACATCGAGCCCGCGCCCGACGAGACCGCGCCCGACGAGCCCACGCCGGACGAGGCCGCGCCCGACCACGCCTGAGCGGGTTCGCTCGCGTCAACCCTCCTCGACGGCCCCCTCGGGGGTGAGCTCGACGGCCTCGAGGCCGCCGGGCTTGGCGACCAGCTGGCGCATCCGCAGCTCGGCGCTGCGCAACAGGCGCTCGCAATGCTCCAGGAGGGCGGCGCCGCGCTCGTGGAGCGCGAGCGTCCGTTCGAGCGGGAGCCCGCCGGTCTCGAGCTCGGCGATCGTCCGCTGGAGCTCGGCCAGCGCGTCGTCGAACGTCAGATCGGCGATCGGCGGGGTGCTGTCAGTCGACTCCGTCACCGGCGTCCTCATCCTCGGGCTCGGCCATGCGGTCGGTGATCCGCCCCAGGCGGGGCGAGAGCAGCATACCCACGACGACGCCGACGATCGCGAACGCCGCGACGGCGACGCCGAAGATCAGCAGCTCGCCCATCATCCCGAGCCCACGTCATCCACGGTCGCGGCGATGTCGCCGTGTGCGACACGGATCCGCAGCGCGGCGCCGGCCGGCGCCTCGGCAGGGTCGCGGACGATCGAGCCGTCGGGCTGACGGCGCACGATGGCGTAGCCCCGCTCCAGGGTCGCGGACGGTCCGAGGACGGCGAGCGCCGCCGCCGACGTATCGAGCGCCGATCGGGCAGCCGCGATGCGCCCCGCCGTGTGGCGCGGCAGGGCTGCGGCGGCGGCGTCCACGGCGCCCCTGGCCGCGATCAGCCGAGCGGCCGTGACGCGCGGCAGTGCGATGGCCGCGGCATCGAGCCGGAAGCGCTCGCGCGCGAGCCGCGCCTCGACGGCGCGCGTCGCTCGATCGAAGAGGAGGCCTACCTGCTCGCGCGCGGCGGCCAGACGCGCCGTGGGGCTGACCCGCTCGAGTGCCCGTCCCTCGACCGCGAGGTCGCGTGCGGCCGCGGCGAGTCGCCGTTCCGTGGCGGCCGCGAGCCGGTCCGCCGCTCGACGCAGGGCGCCGGCCATCTCCAGGCGGTCGGGCACGACGATCTCGGCGGCGGCCGACGGGGTGGGTGCCCGGACATCCGCGGCGAAGTCGGCCAGGGTGACATCCACCTCGTGGCCCACGCCGCACACCACGGGCATTGGGTGGGCGACCACGGCGCGCACGACCCGCTCGTCGTTGAAGGCCCACAGGTCCTCGAGGGAGCCGCCGCCGCGGGCGAGGATCGTGACCACGGGGGCGTCGTCGGGCCGGCCCTCCTCGCGGCAGGTAGCGGCATATCGCTCGACTCGACGGAACGCCGTCACGAGGCTGGCCGGGGCGCCCTCGCCCTGCACACGGGCCGCGACGAGCAGGACCTGTACCAGCGGCCAGCGGCGGGCCAGCACGTGGCTGATGTCGCGCCAGACGGCGCCCGATGGGCTCGTGATGACGGCGATCGTTTTCGGCCGCACCGGCACGGGTCGCTTGCGGGCCGTGTCGAACAGGCCCTCGGCGGCCAATCGGGCCTTGAGCGCCTCGAACTTGAGCGCGAGGTCGCCGAACCCGGCGGGCTGGATCGAATCGACGTAGAGCTGCATCGCGCCGGTCGGCTCGTACAGGTCGATCCGGCCGTGGACGACGACGCGCAGCCCGGCCTGCGCCTGGAACGCGCTCCGCCCCCGGTCATCGCGGAACCACACACACTGGAGCTGGTTGCGCTCGTCCTTCAGGGCGAAGTAGGCGTGCCCGGCGGACGACACCGTCACTCGGCCGATCTCACCCTCGACCCACAGGTCGACGAGTCGGGGGTCCTGCCGGATGGCCGCGCGGACCGCGCGGGTGACCTCGCTGACGGCGAGGATCCGGATGCCGAACGTGCCCGGCGCTGAACCCGGAGAAGGCGCCGGGCCGGTCCCCGGCGACGGCGTCGGCCCCGTCCCCGACCCCGGCCCGGGACGCCCGGCCAGCGGACGGGTCGGCTCGTCGGGATCCGGCCCGACCGCATCCCAGCTGGGCAGCGCCCACTCCGGCGGCTCGGAACCGCGACCACTCACGTCTGGGTCCCGCCGTGGCTTGCCATCAGAGCCGGGTCTGGTACTCCC
>JAXDKY010000028.1:0-2593 GCA_034666885.1 Chloroflexota bacterium | reverse complement strand
CGACGGGACGTTCGCCTTGATGAGGCCGGTGACCACGTTCACGGACGGCCGCTGCGTCGCGAGGACGAGGTGGATGCCGACGGCCCGGGCCTTCTGCGCGATCTTCACGACCGGGTCCTCGACCTTGCGACCTTCGCGCATGATCAGGTCGGCGAGCTCGTCGATGATCAGGACGATGTAAGGCATGCGCTCGGCGGCGCCCTCGGCGTCGACGGCCACGCCGCCCGCGCCATCGGTGGCGGCACCCCCGATCGCGTTGGCCTCGGGTCGCGCGTTGAAGGCCGCGATATTGCGCACGCTGTGCGCGGCGAGGAGCTTGTAGCGGTCCTCCATCTCGCGGACCGCCCAGTTCAGCACGGCCTTGGCCTCACCCGGTTCGACGATGACGTGCTGGAGCAGGTGCGGCAGGCCGTTGTACGGGGCGAGCTCGACGCGCTTGAGGTCGACCAGGATCATCCGCACCTCGTCGGGGCGGGCGCGCATCAGCAGGCTCGTGATGAGCGCGTTTACGCACACGCTCTTGCCCGATCCGGTGGCACCCGCGATGAGCAGGTGCGGCATCTTGGCGAGGTCGACCGCGTACGCCTTGCCCGACACGTCGCGCCCGAGCGCGAACGTCAGCGGGCTCGTCGAATCGAGCATCTGGCTCTCGTCGACGAGCGGCTTGAAGCCGACGACCTCGCTGACCGAGTTCGGGATCTCGATGCCGACGACGTCCTTGCCCGGGATCGGCGCCTCGATGCGGATCGAGCGCGCGGCGAGAGCCATCGCCAGGTCGTCGGCGAGGGCCTCGATGCGCGAGACCTTGACGTGGTGTTCGGGGCGCACCTCGTACTGGGTCACGACGGGCCCGGAGTTGACCTTCACGACCTTGGCCGGGATCGCGAAGCTCAATAGCTTCTCCTCGATCCGTCGCGAGTTCGAGGCGTGATCCAACGTCCCGCCGACGAGCGCCGCCGCCCGCGGCTCGAGCAGCTCGATGGATGGCAGGGTCCAATCGATCGCGTTCAGTGATTCGAGGGCGGTCGGCGCGTCGCCGGCCAGTGCCGTGGCGGCACGCGCCGGACGGGCCGACGCGGATGTCCCTCCACCGGACGGCCCCGTCCAGACGGTCTGGCTCATCGGTGACTGGCCCGAGCGTGGCGCGGGCTCGTCCAGGATGCTGCGCGCCGCCTCGTCGAGGGCGGTGACCGGGATCGCGACAGGCTCCTTCGCGGCTCCGCGGGCCTTGGCCGTACCGTTGGTCGCCATGGCAGGGCCAGCTTCTGCGCCGCGCGCTTCCTGCGAGCGTCGCAGGGACTCGGCCGTGGTCGAGCCGACCCAGCGGGCGGTGCCGGCGAACGGGGCGATCAGCTCCCGGAGCTGCAGGTTGAACGCCAGCATCAGCCCGAGCAGCCCGATGGCGACGAGCAGCACGAACGCACCGGGCCCGGTGAGCATGGGCTCCAGCGCCGACGCGAGGAATCGGCCGATCCGGCCGCCGCCGCGCTCACTGTCGAACGCGGCCGCCGCGAACACCTCGAACGCTCCGAGGCCGGCGACGTAGGCGATGGTCAGGCCACCGAGCGTCATCCCCCAGCCGGAGCCGGCCTTCTTGCCCGGGCCGGCCGCGATCCACCAGCCGCCGGCAAGGAGGAGGAACGGCAGCAGCCAGCGGCCGGTCTCGAACCACGGCGCGATCGAGTCGCGCCACCAGTCGGTCAGGGCGCCCTCACCGGGCAGGATGAGCGCGATGAGCGTGATGGCACCGAGCGCCATCATCGCGGTCCCCAGGATCGAGCGCACCACCTCCGGGCTCAGCCGGCTGAGGAAGCCGTTCGACTTGCGTCGCCGCGGTGAGCGCGTCGATCGCGCGGCGCTGGCGCGGGTCGTGGACGAGCGTCGTCGGGTTGCCAAGCTCAGACCTCGACGACGACCGGGAAGACCATCGGCCGCCGCTTCGTCTGCTCGTAGAGGTAGCGCGACAGGGCCTCCTTGACCTGGGTCTTGAGAAGCGCGATCTCGCTGATGTGGTCGCCTGGCGTGTCGATGGCCTGCATGACGCGCTCGACCGCCTCGTCCATGATCGGATCCTGCTCGTTGAGCTTCACGAAGCCGCGCGTGACGATCTCGGGCCGGCCGACGACGGAGCCCGTCTGCTTGTCGACGGTGACCACGATCATGAACATGCCGTCGTTTGCCAGCGAGCGGCGATCGCGCAGGACGATCTCGCCGACATCGCCGACCGACAGGCCGTCCACGAACACGTAACCGGCCGTCACCGGGGTGCCGCGGCGAGCCGAGCCGTCCGCGTAGATCTCGATCGGCATCCCGTTCTCGATGATGAAGACGTTTTCGGCTTCGACACCCGTCTCGATCGCCAGGCGGCCGTGCTGGACCTGCATCCGGAACTCGCCGTGGATCGGGATGAAGTACTTCGGCTTGGTCAAGCCGAGCATCAACTTCAACTCCTCCTGGCTGGCGTGCCCGGAGACGTGGGCGCGCTTGATCGTGTGGTAGTACACGTTCGCGCCGGCCTTGAACAGGTTGTCGATGGTCCTGGAGACGTACTCCTCATTGCCCGGGATCGGGCTGGCGCTCACGATCACGGTGT
>JAXDKY010000027.1:0-4053 GCA_034666885.1 Chloroflexota bacterium | reverse complement strand
GCGCGAGCGATCGCGAGGCGCTGCCGCTGCCCGCCCGACAGGTTCGACCCGCCCTGGGTGATCGGCGCTTCCAGGCCGCCGTCCATCTCCTCTACGAACTCCTTGGCCTGGGCGATATCGAGGGCGTGCCACAGCTCGTCGTCGGTCGCGTTCTCGTCACCGAAGCGCAGGTTGCTGGCCACCGTGCCGGAGAACAGGAAGGCCTTCTGCGGGACGATCCCGATCCGCTGCCACAGGTCCTCGAGGGCCATCGCGCGGACGTCGACCCCGTCCACCTCGACGGCACCACCGGTCGCGTCGTAGAAGCGCGGGATGAGATTGATGAGGGTCGTCTTGCCGCTGCCGGTACTGCCGACGATGGCGGTCGTCTCGCCTGGTCCCGCCCGGAACGCGATGTCGCGCAGGACCGGTTCCTCGGCACCCGGATAGCCGAACTCGAGCGCATCGAACACGACCTCGCCGCGCCGCGAAGCGTCGCTCGGGGTGACGGGCCGCTCGGGCTCGCGGATCATCGGTTCCGTGTCGAGGACCTCGCGGATCCGTCCGGCCGAGACCGCCCCGCGTGGGATGAGGATGAACATGAAGACCGCCGTCAGGACCGCGAACAGGATCTGCGCGAGGTACTGCATGAAGGCCGTCAGGTTCCCGATCGACAGCGCCCCGTCGTTCACGCGCATCGCCCCGAACCAGATCACCGCAACCGTCGAGAGGTTGAAGATCGCGGTCATCGTCGGGATGGTGACGGCGAACAGGCGCGTCACCCGCAGCGACGTATCGAACAGGTCCCGGCTGGCCTCGTCGAAGCGCTGCTCCTCGTGCGGCGTCCGCACGAAGGCCCGGATGACGCGGACACCCGACAGCGTCTCGCGCATGACCTGGTTGATCCGGTCGAGCTTGACCTGGACGGCGCGGAACAGCGGCACCGCGCGGGTCAGGACGATCCCGATGACCGCGGCCATCAGCGGCAGCACGACCACGAGCAGGCCCGACAGCGGCACGTCCGTCCGCAGCGCCATGAAGACCCCGCCGACGATGAGGATGGGGGCCGATACGAGGATCGTCAGGCCCATGAAGACGACGAGCTGGACCTGCTGGACGTCGTTCGTGTTGCGGGTGATCAGCGACGCCGGCCCGAACCGGTTGACCTCGACCTGGGAGAACGTCTCGACCTTGCTGAAGATCGCGCTTCGGAGGTCGCGCCCGAAGCCCATCGCGACCCGCGCGCCCCAGTACACGCCGATGACGGCCGCAACGCCGAGGAGGGCCGTCACGCCCAGCATGAGGGCGCCGGTCCGCAGGATGTAATCGTTGTCGCCGTGGGCGACGCCGTTATTGATGATGTCGGCGTTGAGGTCGGGCAGGTACAGGTTGCCGATCGCCTGGACGAGCAGGAGAACGATGACGAGGACGAGCGGCCCGACGTACGGCCGCAGGTAGATTCGGAAGAGGGCGATCATCGTGCCGGCCGGCAATGCTTGCCGTGGTTGCCGAGCTTGCCTTGGTCGCCGCGCTCGCGCGTGTGGCCCGGCTTTGCCTGGCCAGATGCCGGAGTATCCCTGGCGACCGCGCCGCGAGCCGCGGTCATCGCCCGCAGGCCCTTGCGGAGCGCCGCCAGCTCGGCGTCGGTCATGCGCTCGAGAAGCCTCGTCACGCCGGCCCGTCGATGCTCATCGAGGTCGCTGAACACGGCCAGGCCGGAGACCGTGGGTTGCACGAGGACGACGCGCCGATCGTCGGCTTGCTGCGCGCGTTCGACGAGCCCGCGCTGCTCCATCCGATCGATGATCCCGGTCGCGGAGGCGATCGAGACGTCCAGGGCCTCGGCGAGCTTGCCCATAGGCAGGGGAGCGTCGGACTCGAGGATCGTCAGGACGTGCAGGTGGACGATGCTGAGCGAGCCCGCCACCCAGCGCCGGAACATGTCCATGCGCTCGCGCGTGGTCCAGCCGACCAGTTCGTTGAGGACGGCCGCCGTGTCGGCGGCTCGCCCGCTAGTACTCAATGTCACATTGATAATCTACGACACGCGGAGTATTTGGTCAACTGCTGTCGCGAAGGGCTCTCAGGGTTCGCGGATCCGGTAGCCGATCCCGGGCTCCGCGGTGATGAGATCGCGCACCGTGCCCGTGGGGTCGGCGGCGGCCAGCTTGCGTCGCAACCGGCTCACGTACACGTGGAGGTAGTGGTCCTCCTCCACGTATTGCCGCCCCCACACCGCTCGCAGGAGCGTGCCGCGCGTCACGAGCCGGCCCGGCTGGCTCATGAGGACCTTGAGAAGCTCGTATTCGCGCGGCGTCAGGTCGACGTGCGCGTCGCCGACTGTCACCGCCCGGCGCGTCACGTCGAGCACCAATGGGCCCAGGACGATCGAACCGGTCGTGTCCGCCGCCGGTCCCGCGGCCCGTCGCAGCAGCGCGGCCACTCGCGCCCGCAGCTCCTCGAGACCGAACGGCTTGGTCACGTAGTCGTCCGCCCCGAGTTCGAGCGCCGCGACCTTGTCGGGTTCGTCGTCGCGCGCCGAGAGGATCAGGATGGGCGTCGTACCGTCGCGTCGGACGCGTCGGATGACGGTCGTGCCGTCGGTGTCGGGGAGGCCGAGGTCGAGCACGACGAGGTCGGGTCGCTGGGTGTCCCAGGCTCGAACCGCCTCGGCCGCGGTGCCGGCTTCGCGCACCCGGTAGCCGTGCGCCTCCAGGTTCGCGGCGATCGACGTTCGCGTGGAATCGTCGTCCTCGACGAGCAGGACGCGCGGGCCTGTCGGGGTCGCGGGGCCTCCGGAGCCGGGGCCGCTCGGTCCGTCAAGGCGGCGCCGCTCGCCGCCGGGTGCCCCGGTACTCACGACCGCGCCCCCTCAGGGGGCTCGCCGGGCGGTTCCGGCGCCGGGTCGAGGATCACGTCCACGGCCAGTCCACCCAGCGGGCTCGCGCTGGCCTTGACCTCGCCGCCCATCGCCTCGACGAGCCCTCGAACGACGCCCAACCCGATCCCGAGCCCGCGCCGCGCGCCTTCGCCCTGGCGCGGCACGCGGTAGAACTTGTCGAACAGCCGCGGCAGCGATCCTTCGGGGACGCCCGGGCCGGCGTCCTCGACCCGGATCTGGACGCGGCCGTCGCCACACCTGCTGGCCGTCACCCGCGTGACGGCGTCCGGGGCGTAGCGTGCAGCGTTCTCGAGCAGGTTGGCGAGCACCTCGTCGAAGAGGCTGGCGTCGGCGCGGATCGGTGGGAGGTCGGCGCCGAACACGATCTGGACGGGCGGCTGGCGAAGCGCCCGCGTGACCCGCTCCACCACTGGCGTCACGAGCCCTTCGACGTCGAGTGCCTCGAGGTTGGGACGGAGCTCGCCCGCCTCGATCCGGCTCATGTCCAGGAGGTTGCGCACGAGGACGTTGAGGCGCTCCGCCTCCGAGTCGATGGTGCGAGCGGCCTCGCGCCGCTCGTCGTCGGACCACGACACCTCCGGGTCGAGCAGACCGCCGGCGGCGGCCCGGATGCTCGCGAGGGGCGTCCGAAACCCATGGGAGACCGAATCCAGCAGCGCGTCCTTGAGCGCCTCGCCCTGGCGGGCGATCTCGGCGGCATTGGCGGTCTCGATGAGGAGCTCGCGACGGAATGCCAGCCCGACCTGGTCGGCGGCAAGGCTCAGCAGCCGCGTCTCCTCACGATCCGGCAGGCCCTCCGCCCGTGAGCGCGTCGCCCAGATCGCGCCGAGCGTGTCGGACCCGGCCGAGATCGTCGTGCGGAAGAGTCCGCTGCCCGGATCCGGAGGTTCGTCCCCGGCTCGTTCTCTCGGGCGATGCTCCTGGACCCAGCGGGCCGGCTGGTCGTCGGGTGTCCGCGTGAGGACGACGTGGATCCGATGCGATGGTCGTGGGCCGGTCCCCGAATCGGCCACGACCGACTCGCGAGCGCCTTCCTGCTGCGCGATCCAGATCCGATCCATCCGGGTCTCGGCCAGCAGGTCGTCGACGATGATCGGGAGGGCCTCGGCAACGCTCGTCGCCGTGCTGAGCGTGCGACTGATGCGGAACAGCGCCCGCGATTCGCCGGCACG